>JBJEKQ010000104.1:0-7225 GCA_051878715.1 Prevotella sp. | reverse complement strand
CAGGTATCAAGCCGCTTATGTGGATGATGCTCATCTCTGGAATCATCTCCTTCGGACTGCCTATCTTTGCCATTATCCGACGGATATGGAGCCGCGGCAAGAGCATGGGACGGTCAGCCAAAGTGAGCATGCTCATCGTCTGGATGCTGGCATTGGCCACTCTCGTCACCTCGCTTGTCTGTGCAGGTACAAAGATAGACTCCACATACGAGAAGATACGGGAGAAGTGTAAGACCCGCAATGGCATAACCCTGTCAAGTGAGCGCGACTGGAACAGATTGGATGAGCAGGGATGGAACATAGTAAACATGTCAAATGTAAACCCGGATATCACTGAGTCACGAAGCGGATTTGGCGGAATGCCCCAGATGGCCATCACGATACGTCGCGACAAGACAAACGAGCCGATGATAATCACAATGAATAGAGAGGATTATTACGAAGAGGGCAACTATGTGGTAGAATCACTTGCTGACGTAAAGGGCAAGGGAGCCAAGGTGACTCTCTCCGACGACGGCGACTCGACACTGACCACATTGGCACTGGGCACACAGGGCGAACGACTCGACACGATGAGTTGGGAGTATGGCAGCAAACTGCCGGTCTTCTTCTCGCCTGATTCTGGCTCTTGGAAGAAATTTGCCCACAAGAAAGATGGCGACAAATGGGTGTATCAGGTTTCCAAACCATTCTATCATAAGGGAGGCAATATCACCCAGACCCTGTCTATAGACACATTGCCGGTGAGACGAGCCAAGATAAGACAGATACAGATTAGGAAAATCCAGTAGTCTGCAATTCAGCCCAATGACCGATTGGGGCTTAAGGTAACAGAAGCAAGAAACGAGGTTCTATAGACGTACAGCGTGCAGAGAATTGCCCGGATGTACGGCTATAGAACCTCTCTTATACGATGACGGACGGGAAAATCTTATTTCTTCTTTCCTGTGTTGTACAGTATGAAACTGTAGATGTCTGCAAGTTCCTCCATTTGCTTGGCAAGTGGTTTGCCGCTGCCATGTCCGGATTTGGTGTCGATACGTATGAGCGTGGGTTTGCTGCCGCTCTGACAGGCCTGGAGTGTGGCGGCAAACTTGAACGAGTGTGCAGGTACCACGCGGTCGTCATGATCGGCAGTGGTGACGAGTGTGGCAGGATATGCCGTACCCGGTTTGAGGTTGTGCAGAGGTGAGTAGCTGTACAGGTATTCGAACATTTCCTTGCTGTCGTCGCTTTTTCCGTAGTCGCTCGACCAGTTCCAGCCGATGGTGAACTTGTGATAGCGCAGCATGTCCATCACACCTACCTTCGGCACAGCCACGGCAAAGAGGTCGGGGCGCTGTGTCATGCAGGCACCGATGAGCAGTCCGCCGTTGCTGCTGCCGTTAATGGCGAGGTGGGCACTGTCGGTGTATTTCTCGGCGATGAGATATTCGGCGGCGGCGATGAAATCGTCGAACACGTTCTGCTTCTGCATCTTGGTGCCTGCCTGATGCCACTCTTCTCCATACTCGCCTCCACCGCGCAGATTGACTTCAGCGAAGATTCCGCCGCGCTCGAGGAAAGCTATGCGCGAGGCTGAGAAAGACGGGACGAGTGAGATGTTGAAGCCTCCGTAGCCGTAGAGCAGCGCCAGATTGCTGCCGTTCCTTTTCATGCCTTTCTTATAGGTGATGCTCATGGGGATGCGGGTGCCGTCCTTGCTGGTGAAGAACACCTGTTCGCTCGTGTAGTCCTCAATGTTGAAAGGCACTTTCGGAGCGGCAAACACAGTGCTTTCGTTGCTGTCGGTGTCGTAGCTGTAAACAGTGCCGGGCACAGTGTATGACGTGAAGTAATAGAAACATTCCTTGTCGTTCTTCTTGCCGCTGAAACTTACCGAACCTATCATCGGCAGCTTCACTTCTTTGATACGTTTTCCGTCAAGGTCGTGGATATAGGCGTGTGATGTCGCATCTTTCAAATAGGTAAGTATCATCTTTCCGCCTATGATGTGTGCATTTTTCAGTACTATGTCGGTCTCGGGAACCACCTCCTGCCAGTCCTTCAGTCCAGGTGCGCCGATGGTTGTCCTCATCAGCTTGTTGCGGGGAGCGTTGTAGTTGGTAGTGATATAGATGGTGTCGCCCATCGTTTCCACCGGATTGTATGAGAATTTCATATCGGATGTCATCTGGATAAACTGGGAATCCTTTTCCTTGAGATTTCTCACGTAGAGATTGTTGCCCGATTCCTCTCCGTTCTCAATGAGAAAGGCCATTGTCTCCTCCTCGTTCACCCACATGCTGTAGATTCCTTTCGGATGGGTGGGATTCTGATAGAACAGCACATCTTCGCTCTGCGGAGTGCCGATGCGGTGATAATACACCTTGTGCACCTCGTTTACATTTGAGAATTCCTTGCCTTCCACCGGTGCGTCATAGGCACTGTAATAGAATCCGTCTCCCTGCCATGCAGCATCAGTAAATTTTGCCCATGAGACATGGTCGTCAAGAAGCTTGCCCGTGGCAAGGTCGATGACGTAGAACTCCTGCCAGTCGCTGCCGCTGCGTGAGATGGAGTAAGCGGCATACTTGCCGTTATGTGAGAACGATACGTTTTGGAGAGCCACCGTACCGTCGTCCGAGAGTGTATTGGGGTCGAGGAACACACGCTCTTCGCCTCCCGGCTTGTCCATAGTGTAGAGAACCGACTGGTTTTGAAGTCCGTTGTTACGATAGATATAGTATTTGCCGTTACGTTTGAAGGGGATTCCTATCCTCTCGTAGTTCAGCAGTTGGTGCAGTCGTGTCAGTATTTTCTTGCGCATGGGCAGTTTCGACAGATAGGCGTCGGTCACTTTGTTTTGTGCCTCTACCCATTCTGCAGTGGCTTTGCTCGTGTCGTTTTCCAGCCAGCGGTAAGGGTCAGCCACTTTTGTACCGAAATACACATCCGCGGTGTTGTCCTTAGGTGTGGACGGATAGTTGATCTGCGCGGAGGCTGTCTGCGGTAATGCCATAATAGCGATAATGATTGCTGATAATGTTTTCATTGTTTTATTGTTTGTTTTGTGTGTTGTATTTGTTTCGTATCTTGGATTTCATCTGACTTTTTCTCGCCATGCCCATTGACAAAGCATCATGGGGCTTCTGGCTTAACGAAAACGTTCCGTTTGTTGAACATTAGTTGCTGTTGTGATATTTCACGCATATCATGCTGCTATAATGTCCATTCTTCATCACAGTTTGTTTGTCGCTGCAAAGATACTCATAATATAAAAAAGAAATCTCCTGATTTTTGGAAAAACTCAAATATTTCTATGTGGTTCTAACCGCTGGTTAACCTTTTGGTCTTTTCAAATTGATCTCCGTACAGCGACGTTTTTTAGTGATGATTAAATGATAAGTTGGGACGGTTTTGATTCATCACTTAGAGCAGGAAAATCAGTTGCCAACTGAACAGGGCAATCAGTTGCTAACTGAACAGGGCAATCAGTTGACAAGTGAATAGGGCATGCTATGACACAGCCTCCTCACTTTTTCATCAAGTTCAGCTTATTTGATAATGTCGTACTTCTCTCAACTATCCGTAGAGCCTGACAAGATGATGCCTAACCATACGGCAAGGATGCCGAGAGATGTACTGGAAGCCACATACAAGGCAGCAATAAGGACTTCGCCCGCTTTCATCATGCCAAACGACTCATTGGCAAAGGTGCTGAAAGTGGTGAATCCGCCACAGAAACCTGTAATAAGCAGCATTTTCATTTCAGGAGAAAGTATGCCTCTGTTTACCCATCCCACCAAAAGACCTATCGCCAGCGAACCACAGATGTTGACAAGAAAAGTGCCTGATGGAATGGATGCGGTATTCATGCCCGACAACAGGTATCGGCATACAGAACCCAGTGCACCACCACAAGCCACCCATAGTATGTTATTCAGCATGTTTGTTGCGTTAAAAAACTTGCTGTAAAGTTAGGCATATTGTTTTTATCAGCCAAAGCGTTCGTCACATTTTTCGTCTTTCTGTCCCAGAAAGGCATATCCTCGAATCGTTTCTTGTGGTTATTCAATCCGTTTGATTACTTTTGCAAACCCTTTCATTGGCATGGTCGGAGAAAGGCAGAAGAATGACATGACAGAGTTTCAATATTAAATAATAAATGATATGACAAGAGTAGTAATTGGATTGGTATTGATGGTATGGGGTGCGGCAAAGTTGCTTACCATTACAGGAGTGTTGGATTGTTCCTGGCTTTTCAACAGGCCCTGGACGGTATATGTGCTCCCGATATGTGCATTGCTGGCAGGTTTCAAACTGTTTTTCAGACACTCTGACCATCCTCATTGCCAAATGAAAGAAAAAGAGACTCCCGAAGCGAGCGAAGATGGAACCGTTCATTTGGCAGCCTCCATGGGTGGAGATGCCTATGATTACTCCGGCAAGACCTTCGAAGGAGCAAACATCGAGGTGTTCATGGGTGGCATCAGTATCGACCTTCGTCAGGCTGTCATCCACAAAGATGTGCATATCAATGTCCGCACATTCATGGGAGGCGTGGAAATATATGTACCCGACAATCTGACCGTACTGGTGACATCAAAGAGCTTTCTGGGAGGAGTGGATAACAAAACCGCAACGGTCTCAGGGGTACAAGAAAACACCATATACGTACATGCCCAGAATTTTATGGGAGGAGTAAGTATTCAACCTGGCTCAGCTTTCGCAAGTGAGGGAAATTGTTAAGGAGTTAAGGAGTTAAAGGAGTTAAGGAGTTATCGCTCCCTGCGGTCGCTGGGAGGAGTTTCCTTGAGCGCAGCGAAAAAAGCCATTAGCTTCGAGCTTGGATTTAAGCGCAATAACATTTGGCTTAACTCCTTAACTCCTTAACTACCATTATATTGAGAATTTCAGAAACATAGAAACGACAGCTTGATCACTCAATGCCAAACTCGAAAGTATTGTCCCATTCTCTTGTCAGGTTCATTGTCAAGCGTCTCTTGGTGAGGTTATATACCTCCGACCATTGGGTGAAGCCGGTGGAACTCTTGTCATCATCAGGTCCCTGGGCTACAATCTTCAAGAGTTCAAGTGCCTGTGAGGGAGTCACGTTGTAATTATATTTAAGCAGGCCGGCTCTAAGGTTATTATAACGGTCTCTTCCGTGATGTGAATCACCGCCAAATTCAGTATTCAGCATCGTGGGTGAAACATAGAAATTGGTGACGCAGCGCAGAGTGTCATTACCCTTTAGTGTTTCCATATTTGTAGGATGGTTGACATTAAGATTCTTGCCCGTGTATTCCACGATGGCATAGTCGCCAGTGGCATCTGCCATAAAGAAGTGGTAGCTTGCGGTATCGGTGTCCATGCACATGTTGTATTTTTCGAGCATGTCGGTTGCTTCATTCACTGTCGATACTCTGTCGAGAAGCATACGCATGGCAACGGTGGTGAAAACAGTTTTCTTGGATGAATCCGTCTGGCGTGTGGGTTTGCCGTCGAGCTTCAGCACACTGATTGCAAACCCATCCTCGTTGATGCCATCAAGCAGAAGATAGGGTGCTGCCATCAGCATGGAAAGGTCTGACTGTCCATCCGTATAGAATCCTTTCTTGTAGAATACAAAATAACCGTCCACAAAGGATACCGACTTCTTGCCTCCCTTAGGAGCCGTGTGAACGACAATGACGGGGATGTCAATGCGCGTGGAGTCTTTGCCCCAATGATTGAAGTCGAAGTTCCTTCCCATGATGAAATCACCCGTACTCTTGTCGGGTGCGGCAAAGGCACTGCATCCTGCGTCGTAGGCCAAACTGACACCTTTGCTGCTCGTTTTATCCATCAGGTAGGCACCTACGAACTGCTGGAGTTTTGTTTGACTGTCGATACCGAAGTTTATGGCATCGTCGAGCTTGTAATCTACGGTGTAGTACATCTCGTAGATGCGTCCCTTGTTGCCCTCAAGGTCAACCAGGGAATAGACCATGTCGCGTTTGGCCTGGTCGGTTATCATGCCAGCGTTGTTTGTGGTTGGTGTAGGGGTACGCTCTGCCGGTGTATCGTCATCACTGCTGCATGCAGTGGTGATTGACGTTGACAAAAAAACGCATGTGAGCGTGGTCATCATTGTTTTGATAAAATCTCTTTTTCCCATAAATCGTATATTTTTTGTTATTGAAATCTTACCTTATGCAGAATTCATCGACCTCACGTTACTTACAACAGTTGATTATTGTGTCTGCAAATATAGCAATTACAGACGAATGGAACAGAAGAAAAAAATGCCATTGCTTCAATAATTGAAGCAATGGCATTCATTATTGTTGAATAGGCAACTGACAGGACTTTGCTGACAGACAATTTGTCGGAATGACTGTTTAATTGAGTTTGTCGCGCCATTCTGTCGGGGTGCAGCCTTCCTTGGCCTTGAATGTGCGGGTGAAATGGCTCTTGGATACAAAGCCTGACGCCTCGGACACCTCAAGAATCATCAGATTGGGTTGACTTTTCATCAATGTCTTGGCATAATCGATGCGCAAGTTGGTTATCCAGTCGCGAAAACTGACGTGACAGACATTGTTTATATAATCCGACAGATAGGTGCGGTTGGTGCATAGTTGGATTGACAGGTCGTTAAGGCTGAGTCCCTGGGTGCGGAATCCCTCGTTGGCTATCCATTGCTCTATGCGCTTCTCGATGTCGGAATAATACGACGGCATATCACCGGTGCTTGTTTCTCCTTTCTCATCGGTTAGGCTGATGTCGGGCATGTCGATATCCTCCTGCAGTGCACTCTCAACCCGCTCATAAAACAGGATGTAATTCTGATAACGGCAATATAGATATATATAAAAAGGTATGGACGACAGAATCCATATAAACACATATTCATCAGGCAAAAAGGTGAGCAATCCGCAGCTCACGCCATATCCGACGGCCCAATAGGTGAAGATGGACAGCCAGCGGACATACGACCCGATGTCGTCGGAGTGTGTATGCTCGAACATCGTGATGGCCCGCTTGTAGGTGCGAAGCAGTCGAACGGAAAGGAAGAGACCATAGATCACGAGCCATACGGCAAGGGCAAGGATGCCTGTAGTACGTATGATGCATGACGGCAAGAAAAACGTCACTATGCATGCCAACGATGAGAAGGCTATCCACATGACGGTATGAACCATGAATCGGCGACGGGTGACATAGCGGTTGTCGAGCAGTGTCATCATTGCCGCACTGA
>JBJEKQ010000103.1:0-31961 GCA_051878715.1 Prevotella sp. | reverse complement strand
TTTTATATTTAAGCAATATGGAAAAGAAAGAAAAGAAAGGTTTTTGGGCTTCCCTGTTCTCACCGAAGCCATGCAAATGCTCATGTGGAGATGCTTATGTCATTCCCACCGAGGATAAAGGTAAAGAGTCTGCAGATGAAGGCAAAGCCAACGGCTGTAGTCGGGGCATAAAGGAAATAAAAGTGTTAGGTCCGGGCTGTGCCAAATGCAAAAGCACATACGCTGTTATGGAGAAGGTGGTAAAAGACAGCGGGATAGATGTGCAGCTTACAAAAGTGGATGACATCGAGGAAATCATGCGCCACGACATCATGTCAACACCGGCTGTCATCATAGACGGCAAGGTCGTACTGAAAGGAAAAGTGCCTTCGGAAGCGGAGGTGAAGCTATTATTGGGTATATAAGATATGATTCAGAGTTTTGCCGATTGGCTTGTATATTCCGTGATAGGCTTGGACGGCACCACAGCATTGGGCGGTGCTGTCAACTTCTTCGTCTATGACAGTATCAAGATACTGATTCTGCTGTTCCTCATCAGCTCTGTCATGGGCATTGTCAACGCATATTTCCCCATCGAGCGACTGAGAACTTATCTCGTCAGCCACCGTCTCTACGGACTTCAATATCTGCTGGCGTCGATATTTGGAGCAATCACTCCATTCTGCTCATGCTCCTCCATCCCGTTGTTCATCGGCTTCGTGAAGGGCGGCATTCCACTTGGTGTGACGTTGTCATTCCTTATCACCTCGCCCTTGGTCAACGAGGTGGCGGTTGCCATGTTCCTCGGTTCGTTCGGCGTGCAGGCAACGGCGATTTATGTTGTCAGCGGCATATTGCTCGGTTGTCTTGGCGGCATCGTTTTGGGGTGTATGCACCTTGAGCCTTATCTGAGCGATTGGGTAAGGCAGGTGCAGGTACAGTCGGAACAGCAGACAGAGCAATGGGAAAAGGACGACACCACCTTCTATCAGCGTCTCCCCGTCATTCTCAGTGATGCATGGCAGATTGTCCGCAGCGTGTTGCTATATGTTCTGATAGGTATCGGCATCGGTGCCTTCATGCACGGTTTTGTCCCCGAGGGATTCTTCGAGCAATATATGTCGCACGACAACTGGTATGCCGTGCCGATGAGTGTACTTCTTGCCGTGCCGATGTATGCCAATGCTGCGGGGATTGTCCCAGTCGTCGAGGTGTTTGTGGCGAAGGGCATACCGCATGGCACTGCAATTGCTTTCATGATGGCGGTAGTAGGTCTCTCGCTTCCCGAAGCCACATTATTGAAAAAGGTTATGACCTGGCGTCTCATCTTGATATTCTTCGCCACCGTCACACTATTCATAATCCTTTCGGGATATATGTTCAATTTCATGTTGTAACGGGCAATTAGAGGAAAAGCACTTTGTGCTCCTGTCATGCCAGAAACACATGTATTCCCTTTGATGAAGGAAAAAGAGGCTGCGTCAGAAGAGACACAGCCTCAATGATTTGTACATACAACCTTGTCTGCGGATGTTGCAGACAGGGGGAATGTTTAGATTTCTTTCAATATTGCCAACAGATGGTTCCACACTTTCTCAACGCTCGGGATGTGCAGACGTTCATCCGGGGTATGTACATAGCGTAGGGTAGGACCGAAGGAGACCATGTCAAGGTTGGGGTATCGCTCGGAAAACAGTCCGCACTCCAAACCGGCATGAATGCCTCTGACGACAGGCACTTTGCCGAAAAGTTTCTGATAAGTCTCGACAACGATGTCACGCAGATGGCTTTCCACCTTCATTTTCCATGCGGGATAACCGTCGTTTTGTGTCACGGTGGCACCGGCAAGTTCAAACGCTGCTTTGATGGTGTTGCACTGGTTATCAAGGTTGCTCATTATATTACTGCGCTGTGAGGCGACAATCGTGAGCGTGTTGTCGGCAGTCACCACGCTCGCCACATTGCTTGATGTCTCTACCATGCCGCCCAGCATCTCGTCCTGGCAGATGGCGAACACTCCGTTATCTACTGCTTGAAGGGCGCGTATCACGTTGGTAGCAACCTGCTGGGGCAGTACAGGCTGGGCATCGCAACTGGTCATGTTCCAAACCATGTGGGTGTCGGTGACGTGGAACTCGTTTTCTACTTCAGCGGCAAACACGTTCCAATCTATCCGTACCTGCTCCTTATGCTCGTTGGGTACGGCAATGACGAAAAATCCATCTCGGGGGATGGCGTTGTGCATTCTTCCGGAATTGAAGGCGGCAAGGCGGATGTCGAACTTCTGCATCTCCTTATACAGGAAACGCGACAGAATCTTGATGGCATTGGCTCTTTTCTTCTCAATGTCGTCACCAGAATGTCCACCCGTGAGTCCCTTGATGGAGCACTGAAGGAAGAAGGAATTTGCAGGAGCATCCTCTCTGGCGAAGTCAAACGAGGCTGTGGTGGTCTTGCCACCGGCACATGATACAAACACCTGACCTTCGTCTTCGCTGTCCAGATTGATGAGGTAGTCGCCCGTCATAAAATCGGCCTCCATGCCAGATGCGCCTGTCAATTGTGTCTCCTCGTCCCTTGTGAACACACACTCCAGAGGACCGTGCTCAATGTTGTCTGACTCAAGGATGGCAAGTTCGATGGCCACGCCGATGCCGTCGTCTGCTCCCAGTGTCGTGCCTTTTGCTTTCAGCCATTCACCGTCAATGTAGGTCTGTATAGCATCTTTGTCAAAGTCAAATTCAACATCCACCAGTTTGTCGCATACCATGTCGAAGTGGCTTTGCAGTATCACGGTGGGTTTGTTCTCGAAACCTTTGGTGGCAGGCTTTCGTATGATGACATTGCCGGTATTGTCCACCTTGGTGTCAAGGTGATGGCTGGTACCCCAGTTTTTCAGGTATTCAATCATCTTTTCCTCTCGCTTGGAGGGGCGCGGTATCTTGTTTATCTCTGCGAAATGCTTAAAAACGCTTGCGGGTTTCAGTTCCATTTTGTCCATTGTTACAATTTTTATTATTTAAAATACGGTTTAATTGACGAATTTACGTTACCTTTGCAATCGCAAAGATAATGAATATGGTTCAAATATTATCCATAACTGCGTTAATAATTGCAATAAGTTTGTTGCTGTTGTGTGTGAGAGTCGTGCTTGTCAAGAAAGGTACTTTCTCCTCCCAGCATATCCATGACAACAAACTGCTGAAAAAAAGGGGAATCCACTGCGTGATGGTTCAGGACTTGGAAAGCCGGATAGAAAAAGATTGTAAAGTGAAGGAGTAGTTCCATGTTGCCGTACGTTGTAGAAAAGTCCTCTTGCTTTGGTGCAGATAATCTTGAATTTATTTAATCTAATATTGAAAACTGATAATGGAAATTAAAAAATTTGTTCGTTCTTTTTCTGTGATGTCCATGGCATTGGCAGTACTGAGTGCATGTAACCAGGCAGAATCCAAAATGGATGAGGAACCTGCAAGCACTGCAACGGAGACTTCGGCAGGAATGAAAATCGCTTACGTTGAGGTGGATTCCCTCATGTCGCAATACAATTTTTGCAAGGAATATAGCCTTATCCTGCAAAAGAAAAGCAACAATGCGCGCAACACCCTGAACCAGAAGGGTGCCCAGTTGCAAAAGGCGGCAGCCAACTTTCAGGAGAAACTGCAGAGCAACGGGTTTACAAGCCGTGAAGAGGCTGAAAGGGTGCAGATGGCATTGCAGCGTCAGCAGCAGGATTTGCAGGAATTGCAGAATCGTCTGGGCTCTGAATTAGACTCCGAAACTGCAAAGTTTAATGAGGCTTTGCGCGATTCGCTGCAGAACTTTCTGAAGGTATATAATAAGTCGAAGAAGTATGACTTGATTCTCTCTAAGGCGGGTGATAATATTCTGTATGCTGCTAAGAAGTACGACATCACCCAGGATGTAATCAACGGCTTGAACAAAAGATACAAGTCAACCATCAAGAAAGAGGCTGAGAAGAAATAACCAGAAGAGGAAGAAAAACCCTCGGCAGAGGGCTGGACAATGCGTGTCAATGATTGTACTTATACAGCGTTGACACGCTTTGTTTTGATAACTCGTCCATTTCGAATGCTTGTCAGTATGGTCTTGCCTGTCATTGTGTTGACAGAAAAACAGGAAGAAGGTTCTCGCCTTCTTCCTGTTTTCAGAGGTACCTAGCAGAGTCGAACTGCTCTACACGGTTTTGCAGACCGTTACCTAACCGATCGGCCAAGGTACCATTGCTTAATTCGCGATTGCAAAGGTAATACTTTATTTTGAATTGACAAAATATTCTTGTCCTAAATTTCTTTTCGTGGTGGGATTTCTCCATTCGGTAGGATTATCCTCTTGATGGGATTGCGTCTGATGGTGAGAAATAAACAGTCGGTGAGATTGCTCCTTATGACAGGTTTTTCTCATATTCCAAGGAGTGATGGTTGATTAAGGCTACAGGAAATATTTTTCAAACTCGTGGATGAAGTTGGGTGTGAAGATGTTTTTATGCAACGAGGCCTTGATTTCCTGAAGGCTCCAAAAACGTCCGCCCGCCAATTCTGTTTCATTGGGGGCAGGGGCATCCCGGCATATCGCCTTATATACAAAAACAAGTTCTTTCTCTATATCACTTTCAAAAACGTAGGTGTCGATGAGCGTGGGCACGAAGTGAGTGAGTCCGATTTCTTCCTTTACTTCTCTTCGCAGTGCGTCTTCCACACTTTCTCCCAAGTCGATATGACCGCCCGTTGCTGTATCCCATTTGCCGGGCTGTACGTCTTTCCACTTAGGACGCAACTGAAGATAGAGTTGTCCCTCGTCGTTGAATACATGCAGGTGTACCACAGGGTGCAGCGTTTTACTTCCGCTATGTGCCTCTTTTCGGGTCATCGACCCCAATATGTTTCCGTTGCAGTCCACTACGGGCAACAGTTCTTTCTGATTGTCCATGTCTATTCCTGTTTGTTCGGATAAGTGGTGTTATTGGTCAGTTTTCTGAGCAGCACCTTGTTGATGGCTTGTATCCTCCTGCCCTGCTTCTCTATATCGTCACGCACATTGTTGATGTTGTTGAAAAACTCGGAGAAGGCGTTCAGAAATATGTTTGGTTGTCTGATAAGTTCAGGTGTGTCGGGATTGGTAATGATGTGTATGCCCTTGGGCTCGATGTGCACGTCAATGTCTTTGCCTGTCATGATGGGGTCGCCGTCGTAATGGATGGCACCCTCGTGTGCTCGGGTTATTTTGATGCTCTTGGCCTTGAAGGTCTTGATGCGGGAGTTTTTGTCCAAAGTACCGTTAAACATGTCAATGCTTATTTGAGGGGCGTCGAAGGCGGTAAAAGGTTCCATGATGATAACGTCCATCAGGCCATCGGTCATGCTTGCCTGTGGGGCGATGAAAGCGTTGTTGCCGTATTGGGAGGCATTGGCGCAGGCTATTAGGAACGCCTTGTGTCGTTTGGTGCCCGTCTCATCCTGCACAAGATAGGTCTCGGGCTGGTATTTCAGCCCTTCCTTCAGCACATTTTCTACATAGGTGATGGGCCCCCTTTTGCCGGCTCCGGCAAACTTGAGACTGATAAAAGCGTCGAACCCCATGCCACAGGTGCAGAAAAACGGCAGGTCGTTGATGATGCCGTAATCCAGCAGATCGATGTTGCATTTGTTGATGATGGCAATTGCCTTTCTGATGTCCATAGGGATACACAAGTGGCGTGCCAGACCATTGCCGGAACCACATGGTATGATGCCTAAGGCAGTGGGGGTGTGTACGAGCGAGCGCGCCACCTCGTTGACAGTGCCATCTCCTCCTACTGCCACCACAATATCGGTGTGGCTGTCCACTGCCTGTCTTGTCAGTTCGGCTGCGTGACCGGAATATTCGGTAAAAAGCACTTGATAGTCAAACTTGGTCTTGTCCAAAGTTTGGCCGATGATGCGAGGAATTTCCCCTTTTTTATGGGTTCCCGACAGTGGGTTTACTATAAAAGTTACAGTCTTCATCATGATACTTATGCAAATGTAATACAATTGTTTTGCTTTTTTCGCTCCTGCATCATAAAAAAGTCAAAAGGAAAGAATTGTTATGAAAAAGTTTAGTGTTTTCATAAAAAATATGTAACTTTGCAGCCTAATTGCTTATGTGAAAGACAACACACCTATTTTATATGGGACAGTTACAAGAAAGATACAAGAATTATCGTGAGCCCCAGAAATTTATGGAGGCTGGCGTATATCCTTATTTCCGTGCGATAACAAGCAAACAGGGTACGGAGGTTGAAATGGAAGGTCACAAAGTGCTGATGTTTGGCTCTAATGCCTATACCGGACTGACTGGTGACCAAAGGATTATTGAAGCTGCAAAGGTTGCTTTGGATAGGTATGGTTCCGGATGTGCCGGTAGCAGGTTCCTGAACGGTACACTTGATTTGCATGTGCAGTTGGAACAGGAGTTGGCTGAATTTGAGGGCAAGGAAGACTGTCTTTGTTTTTCCACCGGCTTTACTGTCAATGCAGGAGTTATCTCTGTAGTAGTCGGCAGAGGAGACTACGTTATCTGTGATGACCGCGACCATGCAAGTATTGTGGATGGGAGGCGCCTTTCGTTTGCCCGTCAGCTTCACTACAAGCACAATGATATGGAGGATTTGGAGAATATCCTCAAAACCCTTCCTTACGATGCCGTTAAGCTGATTGTTGTGGATGGTGTGTTCTCTATGGAAGGAGACCTCTGTAAACTGCCGCAGTTGGTGGAACTGAAGCATAAATACAACTGTTCTCTGATGGTGGACGAGGCTCATGGTCTGGGCGTGTTCGGTAGGGAAGGACGTGGCGTTTGTGACCATTTCGGTTTGACAGATGAGGTAGATCTTATCATGGGAACATTCTCCAAGTCTTTGGCAAGTATCGGTGGCTTCATTGCCGGTGACAAAGATACTATCAACTACCTGCGTCACACCTGTCGCACCTATATCTTCAGCGCGTCGAACACTCCCGCCGCAACTGCTGCTGCAAGAGAGGCGCTCCATATTATGAGACAAGAGCCGGAACGTCTGAAGAACTTGTGGAATGTGACCAATTATGCCCTGAAGCGTTTCCGCGAAGAGGGATTTGAAATAGGTGAGACCGAGAGTCCAATCATCCCCCTGTATGTGCATGATATCGACAAGACCTTCCTGGTGACAAAGTTGGCATTTGATGCAGGCGTGTTTATCAACCCTGTGATACCTCCTGCATGTGCGCCCCAAGACACTTTGGTGAGATTTGCCCTAATGGCTACACACACAGAGGAACAGGTGGAGAGAGGTGTGCAGGCTCTGGCCAAAATCTTTAGAGAGCAAGGCATTATCAAGTAAAAACATTATTGATATTTTGTGGATGTGAAATGTTTTTCGTAATTTTGCATCCGCAAAACCGAGGTGTAGCGCAGTTGGTAGCGTTCCTGGTTTGGGACCAGGCTGTCGCAGGTTCGAGTCCTGTCACCTCGACATGAAGGCTTTACTTTTACATTTAGTGTGAAGTAAAGCCTTTTTCAGATACCTCTGGAATGCAAATATTATTCTGTTCTGTTTGTTGCTCTATTTAAAATATTTCTTTATCTTTGCATAACACATCATGAGGCGATAGACAAAGCTTCTTTTATTCATTTGCTTTATGACATGAGATTATTCTTGACAATTGATAGATTTAGATTGGTACTGCTGTTTGCATTGCTGCCGCTGTATGTGGTCGCCCAGAAAGACTTTCTGTTCAGGGAAATAAACGCACGTCAGGGATTGGCTGACAATAGCGCACAGACCATCAAGTGCCTGAGCGACGGCAGAATGGTCGTTTCTTCCATCGGCTATGTCAATTTCTTTGATGGAATCAATTTTACTTCCGTCCATGCACCCAGTGCCAGATATGACCTGCCTAATTACAAAGGCAATTACCACATGTATATCGACAATAAGATGCGTTTGTGGCTGAAACACAGGTATGATGTGGCGTGTGTTGACTTGACAACCGAGGATTTAGTGCATAATGTGGATTCCATCTTCAGGTCCGAAGGTTGTGAGGGACGGGTCGAGGACATGTTCGTTACATCCGACAGCGTGTTGTGTGTTATGAGCGAAGGGAAAATACGGTATGGGCGGTCGAAGTATCTGTTTCCCGTTCTCCATAAATACAATCTGCAGGATGTGGAAAGATGGAAGGATTGTCTGTTCCTTTTTTATGAGAATGGAATGGCAATGTGTTACAGTTTGACCACCGGAAAGTTGCTGTATTCTACTCAGGCATATCAGGAATACGAAGGGCAGAACCTCAATTCCTCCTCACTGGTATTGAAAACAGATGATGCCATATATCAAATCAGAAACGGAAAGAATCATGCTGTGCTGTTGCGCTTTCAGCCTGACGGCAGGCGCTGGACGAAACTTTTGGATGAGGATTACAGCCTGAACAATATGGTGCTGCACAAAGGTGTATTGTACGTACCTTCTGCCTACGGATATTGGGAGTACCATCTGCAGAAAGATACGCTGGTGCGCCATGAAGAAATAAAACTGATGAGTGGGAAACGCCTTCTGACGGATATGAACGTGTTGACCTTTGACAAGCAGGGGGGAGTGTGGATAGGAACAGAAAAGAGAGGACTGCTATATGGAAAACCCATCACTTCGCCTTTTATGCGCTTTGCGTGGAAGGGAGGAGGTAAGGCAGAGAAGTTTTCCGCCCTTATGGATGAACGAGGTATCAAGGAAAGCTATCTGAACAAGCGAGGCGTGAACGACAGCATCATTGACAGTCGAGGGTGGAAATGGGTTGCCACTTACAACGGCTTGCAGTTGTTCAAAAATCCTGAAAAGGCACAACCTGACTGCATTTTTACTGTCAAGGATGGAATACTCAACAATATCATCCACTCAGTGGTGGAAGATGATTTGCACAATATGTGGATTTCAAGTAGTTATGGTATTGCTTGTGTGGTTGTTAAAGACGGAGCAGTCAAGTTTATCAATGCCTATAATGAGTTGGACAACGTGCCTGCAGAAACGTTTTTGCCGGGCAGAGTGATGAAGACGGATGATGGAACCATCATGATGCAGACGACAGACCATATCCTTACGTTCAATCCAAACAGATTCACCATGATGGAGACAACCACACTTCGTTTGAAGCCAATACTGACCTCCATGATGATAAATGGTAATTATGTCAAATCTGGTTATAATGAGAACATTGGTCTCTATCTTCCCGAAGCCTTGTCACGTACCAAGACAATAAATCTGAAATACAATCAGAATTCTGTTGCACTGTCGTTCTCTTCCATCAATTATTTCCGCCCGTTGCAAACGTTTTATAGGGTGCGGGTGAAGGGTTATAAGGCAGAATGGAGAGACTGGAAGATACTTTCGTATTTCAATGCCAAGGAGTATGTAGATAATCGGGGTATTCTCACGCTTCTTCTGTCATTGGAGCCTGGTACATATACCGTGGAAGTGCAGTCCTCCATGTTCCCGTATGAATGGAAAGAGGAGCCTACCGTGCTTTCATTGGTGGTGAGTCCTCCCTGGTGGCAAAAGTCTGGTGTGCAAATAGGATTTTTCTTGGTTATTTTGACTTTGCTCATACTTTCCATTGCCGAATACAGACAGTTCTATCGTAAGAAACTTTTCTGTGGCAATAAGGAGATGTTGATTGTCAGACGTTTGCGTAGTTATTTGTTCAACTGTTTTACCATGCAGAATGAGGTGCTTTCGAGGACGAGTACCGGGGTGGTGTGGCACAAACTCAGTGAGCAGGAAACACTGGACGAGCGTTTTGTGCATGCCATGATAAAGTTGCAACCGCTTGTCATGCAAGATTCTTCTGAGCTGGATATGCGGAAAATACTATCAGTAGTGGGGATGACAAGGAATAAGTTTCTGGCGTTGGTGGCAGACAATATCGGTCATAATCCCGTATTGTTAGTATATGCCATCCAAATCGAGAAGGCAAAGAATTTGCTGAAAGACCCGTCGCTCAAGATAGAGGAAATTTCGACTGCATGTAACTTTTCCACTCCGAATTACTTTATCGCCTGTTTCTATCATGCTGTGCGCAAAACACCATTGGAGTACCGGAATGGTTATTTGAAGAACAGTTGACGATAGGCTGTCAGTCGCCAGGTCCTGTCGCTAATGCTACGGAAATAAACATATAGTTGGTATCTGTTCTCTGTCTGGTAATAGTTGCCCTCGCTTTCCAGATTCTGCTGCTCCTGAACATAATGGTACGAGTAATAACCCTGTTTCTGCAGAATCGTTTGGTGGTACAGGTCATCCTGCTCGTTGTATTGCATCTCGTATTGTGATATGTCTGCGTCAGTTGTCCACCAGCCATGAACATATATCGGCTGACGGGTGGGGTTGGGCGACTTCAGACTGTAATGTACATATACGTAATCGCAGGTAGTCTCGTTCTCAAAGTTATCACTGTTGCGGATATAGAAAGCGCCATTGGCATCTTGGTCGTAGATATAGTTGGGGCGTGGTTCGTCCATGAACAGATAGGCATGGTAATTGTCCCCGTCCCACCACATCTTGTCGATGCCCAGCGTGCTGTGGCTCAATGCGAGGGTCTCGAACTTTCTGTATTCGTTGCCTCCCTGAAAAATCAGGTCACGATGATGGCTCCACTCCAGTCCGTCATGTTTTATAAAGGTAGGCTTGGGGTTGATTACGGTAGTCCTTTCGTCGTCATTTTGCCTGATGACGGTATATATCTGTAGATCAATGTTAGTAACTCTGTGCCCAGGAAATCTCACGCTCATGTCCAACTGCTGGTGAGCTTTGTTGAAATCAATGTCGGTATTTGTTTTTACTTCCATGGATACAGCCATGGATTGCTCTGCAACCATGAACTCTACCTGAAACATCTTCCTGTTTTCCTCATTCTCATCATAGACCGTGAGCCTGTAGTTTCCGCTCATTTTCAGTTTGCAGTACTCGTTAGGTATCTGCAGTTTATAATGGGTGTAGGGTACAATGGTACCCCTTGAATTCTCGTATTCCTCAATTTGAATATTGTTGAATCCGTCCAGGTAGTCGCTCTCAAAAATTCCTTCCGACTTGCTCCAGTCGGCTTCACAATGCTCGATGGTATAAACGAATCTGTGATACTCGTGCGACAATTCGTCAAAGTCAATCTGTATGACGTCTTGGCTGTTCAGTACCATTACCGGTGGCGACAGCCAGTCGTTGTTGACCACAGCCTGAACGGTCTTGATGTTGGGGGCATAGACAATGCACTTTGTCTGGATGTGGAGGGAACAGCATAACAAAAGCAACACAGGCAAAAGGATTCTTAATCTCATCATACAGTTAGCGTTTCGGGTTCTTCGTGTGCATTTACCTGGATTCTATGTTGGAACAATCTCAGATGCTTTGTGGGAATAAAAAGAGTCAAGAACGCTTTTTCCATATTTCATGGAATGTCTGTTCTTGACTCTGATAAGGGTTGATTGTTCTGAACGAACAAAAGATTATTTCTTGTTGATGGCCATGTCAACAGTAACGGCAACAGCCACTGTAGCACCTACCATGGGGTTGTTACCCATGCCAAGGAAGCCCATCATCTCCACGTGTGCAGGAACAGAAGAGGAACCGGCAAACTGAGCGTCAGAGTGCATACGTCCCAATGTGTCGGTCATGCCGTAAGAAGCAGGACCTGCAGCCATATTGTCGGGATGGAGGGTTCTACCTGTACCGCCACCGGAAGCCACTGAGAAATAAGGCTTGCCTTTGAGTACGCGCTCCTTCTTATAGGTACCAGCCACGGGATGCTGGAAGCGGGTGGGGTTGGTGGAGTTTCCTGTGATGGAAACGTCAACATCCTCCAGCCAGTTGATGGCAACACCTTCGCGCACATCGTCTGCTCCATAGCAGTTTACCTTGGCGCGGGGACCGTCAGAATAAGCGATGCGGTTCACCACATTTACTTTGCCTGTAAAGTAGTCGAACTTGGTCTGTACGTAGGTAAATCCGTTGATGCGGCTGATAATCATAGCAGCATCTTTACCCAAACCGTTCAGGATGCAACGAAGAGGATTCTTGCGCACCTTGTTGGCCATCTCGGCAATCTTGATGGCACCCTCTGCAGCTGCAAAGCTCTCGTGACCTGCAAGGAATGCGAAGCACTGTGTTTCTTCGCTCAACAGGCGGGCAGCCAAATTTCCATGACCTATACCTACTTGACGGTCGTCAGCCACAGAACCGGGAATACAGAAACTCTGCAGTCCGATACCAATGGCTTCTGCAGCCTCAGCAGCTGTCTTCACGTTCTTCTTGATGGCAATGGCGGCACCACATACGTATGCCCATTTTGCATTCTCAAAGCAAATACCCTGAGTGTCCTCGCAAATCTGATAGGGGTCAACACCGGCATCTTCGCAAATTTGGTTAGCCTCTTCAATGTCCTTGATGCCGTTTTCGTTCAATGCGGCAAGAACTTGCTTGATACGACGTTCCTGGCTCTCGAAACTTACTTTTCTAATCATTGTCAATGTCCTCCTTATTCTTTACGTGGGTCAATACTCTTCACAATACCTTGCTCAGCCTTGGTGCGTCCATAAGAGCCCGTAAACTTCTTCACAGCCTCGTTGGCGTCCATTCCAGCCTTGATGGCTTCCATCATCTTGCCCAGGTGGACATACTCGTATCCGCAAACCTGATTGTCCTTGTCAAGGAACATCTTGGTGATGTATCCTTCGGTCAGTTCCAGATAGCGGGTACCCTTTGCCACTGTTCCGTACAGTGTACCAGTCTGGCTGCGCAGACCCTTACCAAGGTCTTCCAAACCGGCACCGATAACCAAACCGCCCTCAGAGAATGCGCTTTGGCTGCGACCGTAAACAATCTGCAAGAACAACTCGCGCATGGCTGTGTTAATGGCATCACACACCAAGTCGGTGTTCAATGCCTCCAAGATGGTTTTGCCAGGCAGGATTTCTGAAGCCATGGCTGCAGAATGGGTCATACCAGTACAGCCGATAGTCTCCACCAGGCACTCCTGAATTACGCCTTCCTTGATGTTCAAGGAGAGCTTGCAGGCACCCTGCTGAGGGGCACACCATCCTACACCATGCGTGTAACCTGAGATGTCTTTAATCTCTTTAGCCTGAATCCATTTCCCTTCTTCTGGAATGGGGGCTGGTCCGTGATTAGGACCTTTTGCAACAACACACATGTTGTTGACTTCGTTAGAATACTGCATATTCTTTACCTAAATTATGAATAAATATGAATACTAAAAATCCTTTACTCCTGCAAAATTACAATTTTTTCTCTACATGCTAATGGTTTAAAACCCTGTTTTTTCTTCCTTTAACATGATTTTATTCCTTATAGAGTGGGATTGTAATATGAGGGTGTCAAACTGTAACGGTTATCACTTGTTTTCTTTCAATTTCTGCATTTCATTCATCACTGCTACGTTTGCCCTGCGCCAGTCGGTGTCTAGCGAAAACCGTGTAAAGCAGTCGGTACGTACATAGTAGCTCAACGTGAGTTCGTGTTCCGGGTCGCAGAACAGTGGATTGGAATAAGACGCATCCATGAACAGTTTGATGATCTTTATCTGGTAGTTAGCCGGCATTTTGCCGCTTTCTACGATAGTGCTGATGTAGAAACTCACGAAGTTATGCAATGCAAAAGCCTCTTTGTCAAGAAACGTGGCCGTTGAGTCCGGCATCTGTTCTCTCATTTTTATCAGAAGATAATCCAGGGCATCCACCTTGAATTGAGCCACTTGTCTTGCCAATTCACTGGCGTTCTTGTCAGCTGCGGTACTTTTGGCATTGCTCATGATTTCGCCGTACACGGCTTGCGAATAGGCCGCTTGGAGAGTGAGCAAAAGCACTGCAATACTGATTATTCTTTTCATCTGATTCAGATTTTGCTTAAAACAAGGGTGTTGTCGATACATTCGGGAAGTTCGTTGTCGTAGTGAGTAACCATCAGCAAGGTCTTTTCCGGGTCTTTGCAATAGTCGTTGATAATCCGTTTCACCTTGATGCTGTTGGCATCATCCAGTCCGTGCAGGGGTTCGTCCAGGATGAGCAGTAGTGGACTCTTGACAAAGGCGCGTGCCAGCAACACCATCCTCTGTTCGCCGCTTGACAACTGCAGGAACGCCTTGTCTGCCAATGGCGCTATGCCAAACACCTCCAGCCACTGCAGGCACACTTCCTTTTCCTCCTTAGAGGGTTTGGCGTACAGGCCTACGGTGTCTTTCAGTCCGCTTGCCACTATCTCTATGGCTGGCAGGTTATGCTTGTATGCCCTGTGCAGTTCTGGCGATACATAGCCTATATGCTTCTTGATGTCCCAAATGCTTTCTCCGCCTCCGCGCTTCTTTCCGAAGAGTGTGATATCGGCAGCATAGCCTTGGGGATTGTCGGCGCAAATCAGGGAGAGCAATGTGCTCTTTCCCGAACCGTTGGGACCTTTGATAGCCCAGTGTTCGCCCTTCTGCACGGTCCAACTGAAGTCTTGTAGAATGGTGCGTGTGCCATACCTTATGTTCACATGGTTGAACTGTATGAGCGGTTCCACGATATGCATGTTTTCCACCACTACTGTACGGGTGATAAAGTCAGGAATGTCAGCCTTGCGCGACACCACCAGGATAATCTGCAAGGGAAAGTTGCTGATGAGTTGTTTCAATGTGTCTGTGAGTTCCTGGCGGGCTGTTACGTCCAGTCCGATATACGGATTGTCTATGATTAACACGCGAGGCCTTTGTTCCAAAGCCTGGCGTAGCATGTGCTTTCTCAACTCCCCGCTCGAGAGCGTCACAATGGCGTTTTCTTCTGTCAGTTCGTGCTGATTCCACCGTTGCTGCAAATAGTATTGGTTGTCGATGGCACCATACGAGTCACGGAAGGTTATCAGTTTGATGTTGTCTGCAATGTAAGGCAGTTTGCTTGGACTGAAATCGTATTTTGCCTGGTTGTGCAGTAGGGGATGCCTGCCAGTGATGATGTCCACCAGCATGGATTTTCCTGCTCCGTTGGCACCGTAGATAGCAAGATGCTCTCTGTCGTTCAATATGAAATTCACAGGGTGTGCCATCCTCCATGCTGGATTCCTGGTTATTCCTTGTTCTATTTGGATGATTGTTTGTTGCATATTTTGTCTTGATTTCTGTTGATGTAGTCTTTCCATCCCCGGTAGTGCGCCTGCGATTCAGGCCGTCCCAGTTGCAGGAAGTGGCAGTAGGCAGCCCCCAGGGCGTCGGTAGCATCCATAAAGGTATGCATGTCGTTTTCTGGAATATGCAACAGCCGTTGCAGCATACTGGCTACCTGCTCTTTTGAAGCCTGTCCCTGACCGGTTATTGCCATTTTTATTTTCAGCGGTGCATATTCATGTATGGGTATGCCGTGGTTGATGGCGGCCGCAATGGCAGTACCCTGTGCCCGCCCCAGTTTCAGCATAGACTGCACGTTCTTTCCGAAAAAGGGCGCTTCAATAGACATTTCGTCGGGCAGGTAAGTGTCGATAATGGCAGTCACTCGTTTGAAGATATGTCCCAGTTTGAGGTATCCGTCTGCAAATTTTCTCAGGTCAATCACTCCCATAGTCATCATAGACGCCTTGTTGTCTGTGATTTTGAGGAGTCCGTAGCCCATGATGTTGGTGCCAGGGTCGATGCCCAGTATTATCTTGTCTTTAATTAACATATACTGCTGTACTTTCGTTGCCGTATCGGTCCATCGCGGTAACGGCGTAGTTCATAGGTATTTTGCCGCTTCTTCTGCTGATTTGTATCTGATTGCCGGAAACCCGGGTTGCAATGAGCCATCGGGAGTCCTCGGTATCAAAGTGTTCTTGTGGCGAGGCGTAGATGTTATACAGCAGGTAGTTGCCGCCCTTGCTCTCGGTTTCCTGTCGCCAGCACAGACGGTCGTCGTCTGCCGTCCTCATCAGTCTTACCTGTTCCGGAGGCAGCGGCTGTGAGCCCCTGTTTCCGTTGCTCATCGGGGGTGCCAATGCCAATGTGCAGTTAAAGTGGTTCTTGACAAACGAATATATCCCCTTGGTGTCGTCCAGGAAGAAGCGGGCTCTGAACAGGGCGTAGCCCGTGTGCCAGCTTCTGCCTATCTGCAGCTGTCTTACAATGGTTTCCACTGCCCAGTTCCTTTCTCCGGGTGACAGCATGTAGGCTGCCAGTCCTGCCACCACATGGCTGTTTCCGCATTGTTCTGTCCAGTCGAGCAGAAAAGGGTAGAAGTCATTTTCCTTGAAATAGAGCATAGGATAAAGATGGTCCATCAGTCCGAGCTTCACCCACGCCTGTGCATCTTGTCCCACTCTGCCAAACGAGTTCCATCCTTTGCTGGAATAGCGCGCCAGGTCGTCATGTTTGCCAATAGGCGAACAGCTTAGCTTTACCCATGGTTTTTCACGCTTGATGCTTGTGTGGATATGCGATACGATGCGAGTGATATTGGAACGCTCCTTGTTGCCCATTCTCTTGTTTGGCCATGATTCTGGATAACGGATGTAATCAAGGTGAATGCCGTCCACGTCATAATTGCTTACTATCTCCCGACAGATATCCGCCAGATAGTCTGCAGTTCCCTCATACTCGGGATTGAGGAAGCCCTCTTCACCCACCTTTTTCATCATGCGCGGATGCTTCTTCCTCAGATTCGTGCATCCCTTCTGCTTCCATTTGCCCGCAGGCAGCGCCACCACCCAGGCGTGCAGTTCCATACCCCTTTGATGGCATGCTTCTACCGCAAACTGCAGCGCATCGTACTGGGGCGATTTTCCGGGGATGCCGCTGAGACATCCGTCCCAAGGTTCATATAATGAGGGGTAGATGGTGGTAGCCCTAATGCGTGTCTGTAGCAGGATGGTGTTGATGCCCGCCTCCTTCAGTCGGTCCAGTATTTGGCACAACTCCCGTTGCTGCCTCTCTCTGGATGTGGTGGTTTTGCTGTAGGTGCGTGGCCAGTCCAGCCCTCCCAGTGTGGTCAGCCATACGGCTCTTACTTCGCGTTTGGGTGCTGAGAACAGCAGATAACTGTCAGAGTCTGCACCTTTGGCATCGATTGCCGTTATTGCCAACAGGCAGAACAGCAGGCATGCCTTGTATCTAAAAAGGTGGGAAACTCGCATTTATCGTCTGATTTTGATGCAAAGTTATTATATTTTTTTCATTTTCCGAATAAAAATCGTTACTTTTGCAACGACAAAGAACCAATTGTATGTTTTCATTTTTAATCAGTTTGGCAGTACTGCTCGCAGGCTATTTTGTATATGGCAGGTTTGTAGAGCGCGTGTTTGCCCCCGACAATCGCACAACCCCCGCAGTCAGGCTGGCAGACGGAGTTGACTATATGGTGCTTCCCACGTGGAAGATTTTTATGATACAGTTCTTGAATATTGCCGGAACCGGTCCTATCTTTGGTGCCATTATGGGTGCCAAGTTCGGACCGTCGTGCTATCTGTGGATTGTTTTCGGATGCGTGTTTGCAGGAGCCACCCACGACTATTTGAGCGGCATGCTTTCCATGAGGAATGGCGGCATAGGCTGGCCCAAACTCATCGGTAAGTATTTGGGCAACAGGATGCAGAAACTGATGTTGCTTTTTTCCGTCTTGCTGCTGATGCTGGTAGGAGCCGTGTTTGTTTACAGTCCGGCAGAGATATTACATTCCATAGGCGGTCCTACGCTCATGTGGGTGTTTATCATCTTTGGCTACTATTTCATTGCCACCATGTTGCCCATTGACAAGATTATTGGCAGGATATACCCTCTCTTTGCCATCTCTCTGATTTTCATGGCAGGTGCCCTGCTGTGCGTGCTTGTTGCCAAGTTTCCGGTGCTACCGGAGTTTTGGGACGGTTTGGGCAACAAGGCCCTCACGGAAGACCCCACATGGAAGGACACCCTTTTCCCCTGTCTCTTCGTCACAGTGGCGTGTGGTGCCATCAGCGGTTTCCATGCTACCCAGACACCCCTTATGGCCCGTTGTCTGGCATCTGAACACAGTGGTCGCCGCATCTTCTACGGAGCCATGATTACCGAAGGCGTTGTTGCGCTTATCTGGGCATCGATATCATCCTATTTCTTCTATGCCTCACCGGTGCCAGGTTCGCAGGTCATAGGCTCTCCTTTGAGTGCCGGCTTCATTACCTCTGCCCCAAGGGTGGCTTACATCGTGTGCAACGACTGGCTTGGACTGGTAGGAGGTCTGTTGGCACTGCTGGGTATTGTGGCAGCCCCTATCACCAGCGGTGATACGGCATTGCGCTCTGCCCGCCTTTGTGTGGCTGAATTTTTCAATTTCGACCAGAAACCCGTACACAAGCGACTGTACGTCAGTGTCCCCTTGTTTGTGTTTACCATATTGCTGCTGATTTGGCAGATAGAGAATCCCGACGGCTTCAAGGTTATATGGCAGTACTTCGGTTGGGCAAACCAAACCATGTCTGTGGTCACCTTGTGGATGCTTTCCGTGTATCTGGCCCACAAGCGGAAGCCCTATGTCATCACCCTTATTCCTGCCGTGTTTATGACGATGGTGTGCTCATCGTTCTTCATGGTGTCTCATCAGATGCTGCATCTGGATGGCGTTCTGGGATATTCCCTGGCGGCGGTGTTCACGGTATTGGTGACAGGTGTGTTCTTTAAGAAAGCAGTCTGTCCTCTCAAAAATTAGTGTTGTTACAGAAAGTATTATTCATTTCAAAAGTTACGTATATGAGAAGAATTATTGTTTCACTGTTTCTATTGTTCATTACAGTGGCTGTCAGTGCCCAGTTCGAGAAAGGTACCAAGTACATCGGTTCGTCGTTGTCGGGTGCCAGCCTTAGTTACAATGGTTCAGAGAAGGGCAGTTTTGGCATTCAGGCAAAGGCAGGATATTTTTTCCAGAATGACTGGATGGTCACTGCGCAGTGTTCGTATGACAAGAAGAACGATGTCCCTGCAAGTTACAGCCTGGGTGGAGGTGTCCGCTATTATATTGTGCAGAATGGCTTGTATCTTGGAGCTGCCGTTTCTATCAAGCACTACACTACCGATTTCAACGACTTTATGCCCGGCATACAGATTGGCTACTCCTTCTTTCTGAACAAGTCTGTCACCGTGGAACCGGAGCTGTTCTATGACCAGTCGTTCAAGAATCACGGTGATTACAGCACTTTTGGTGTGAGGGTAGGTCTGGGTGTATATCTCTAATGGATGTGTCCCGTTTTGTCTTCTTGTAGTTATTCGGATTGTGTATTCCCGGATTTACAGAGTTGGATTGAATGGGTATTTGGAATATTGTAAAAAATACATTTATGTTAAGTGTAGAAGAACTCACAGATGCCTTGATTGATTTGGCATTTGCAGAAGATATTGGTGATGGAGATCATACCACCCTGTGCTGCATTCCGCAGGACGTGATGGGCAAGTCGCAACTGCTCATCAAGGAAGATGGGATTTTGGCTGGTGTAGAAGTGGCAAAAGAGGTCTTCCGCCGCTTTGACAGCACCATGCAGGTAGAGACGCTGAAAAACGATGGCGACAAGGTGGTCAAGGGAGATGTGGCGATGGTAGTGACCGGCAAGGTGCGCTCGCTGTTGCAGACAGAGAGGCTGATGCTCAATATCATGCAGCGCATGAGCGGCATAGCCACCATGACCCACCGCTATGTGGAAAAACTTGAGGGTACCCATACCAAAGTGCTGGACACCAGAAAGACTACACCCGGTATGCGTATGCTCGAAAAACAGGCGGTAAAGATTGGCGGTGGATGCAACCATCGTATTGGTCTGTTTGACATGATACTGCTGAAGGACAATCATGTAGATTTTGCCGGCGGTATAAGCAATGCCATCCAGCGCTGCCACGAGTATCTTGCAGAGAAAGGACTGGACCTGAAGATTGAGATAGAAGTGCGCAATTTCGATGAGTTGCAGCAGGTGCTTGATTGTGGAGGCGTGCATCGTATCATGCTCGATAACTTTTCGGTGGCTGATACCCGCAAGGCGGTAGAGATTGTTGCTGGCAAGTACGAAACGGAATCGAGTGGAGGCATTACTTTCGACACCATCCGCAGCTATGCCGAGTGTGGTGTGGATTATGTTTCCGTGGGCGCACTTACTCATTCGGTTAAGGGACTGGATATGAGTTTTAAGGCCTGTTAGCGGCAGGCTTCTTATTGTAATCCGTAGAAAAAGTATTCTGTTGGTTTCTGTTATGGTAAAACTCTTTCAATGGGCACTGCTTGTCTGCCTGTCACTGCTGCCAGTATGCGACGTGCTGGCGTGTACCAATCTGATAGTAGGAAAAAAGGCAAGTACAGACGGCTCTGTATTCTGCACATATAGTTGTGACGATTATGGCATGTTCCGCAAGTTGGACTATTATGCGGGTGGCAGACACGCCAAAGGTGAAATGGTGGATATCGTAGATCTCGACACGCACCAGTTTCATGGCAGCATCCCTCAGGCGGCAGAGACCTACAAGGTAGTGGGCAATATCAATGAATATCAGGTTACAATCGGCGAAACCACCTTCGGAGGAAGGGAGGAAATGGTGGATTCTACGGGCTTGTTCGACTATGGTTCGTTGATGCTCATGGCGCTCCAGCGCTCCAAGACCGCCCGTCAGGCTATTGTCGTAATGACTTCACTGGCAGAAAAATACGGCTACAAAAGTGAGGGAGAAACATTTACTATATGCGACCCTGACGAGGCGTGGATAATGGAAATGATGGGCTGTGGCGCTGGCAGCAAGAGTGTGGTGTGGGTGGCATTGCGAGTGCCCGATGAGGCTATCTGCGCCCATGCCAACCAAAGCAGGATACGCACCTTTGACATGAAGGACAAGCAAAATGTGATGTACTCCAAAAACGTGGTAACCTTTGCTAAATCGCGTGGCTGGTATGCGGGCAAGGATGCTGACTTCAGCTTTTGCGAGGTGTACGCCTCTCCCGATTTTGCCGGTCGCAGGTATTGTGAGGCGCGCGTGTGGAGTTTCTTCAACCATTTCTCGAAAGGCATGGAGCGATATCTGCCCTATGCAGAAGGCAAGGTGTCAGACGCAGAACCCATGCCGTTGTGGATAGTGCCTGACAGGAAGGTGTCGCTTGCTGATGTGATGGCGTGTATGCGCGACCATTACGAAGGAACCCCCTTTGCCTTGGACAGTGATATAGGCGGCGGAATATGGGAGATGCCCTACCGTCCCACGCCGCTGGCATTCAAGTGTGACGGCAAGGCCTGTTTCAACGAGCGGCCCATCAGCACGCAGCAGTCGGCTTTTGTATATGTCAGTCAGATGCGCTCATGGCTACCCCGCGAGATTGGTGGCATCCTGTGGTTCTGCAATGACGATGCCAATATGGCATCCTTTACACCCGTATATTGCTCTGTGTCAAGAGTCCCGTTATGCTATGCCACCCCGGGTGCCGACGGAATCAACTTCAGCATGGACAATGCCTTTTGGGTATGCAACTGGGTGAGCAATATGGTATATCCCAGATACAGCCAGATGTTTGGCAGTCTGCAGGCGGTCAGAGACTCGCTTGACACCTCTTATCAGACCATGCAGGGCGAGATAGAGCAGGAGGCTCTCAAGCGCCATTCCTTGTCGTCAGGTGATGCCATCACTTATCTTACCGATTACTCACAACAGAAGGCACAGCAGATGCTGGACAGGTGGAAGCAGCTGGCGGTATATCTCATCGTGAAATACAACGACATGGTGGTTAAACCCGAGAAGGACGGCAGGTTTGTGATGACTCCCTACGGTTTGCCTGCGGCACCTGTGAGAACTGGCTATTCAGACAACTACAAGCGCGAACTCCTGAAAAACTCTGGCGACAGATACTATATCCCGAAATAAATATGGGTCCGATGTGATGTGGCTCGAAATATTTGTGTAACTTTGCAGCCTGAAAAATGAAAAAGGCATGGTAAAAAGGTTTGTCGCTGCATTGTTCGATTTGGATGGAGTGGTGTTTGATACAGAGTCGCAATACTCGGAATTTTGGGCACAGCAAGGGATGGAATACCATCCGGAATTGCCTCTTTTTTCACAGTTGATAAAAGGACAGACCTTGCAGCAGATTTTTGACAACTATTTTAATGGAGAGCTTGCCTCATACAGAAGTCTGGTAACAGACAGGCTGAATATATTTGAAAAAGGCATGTCGTTCCGCTATGTTAAGGGCTTTTTGCAGTTTGTAGGTGAGTTGCGCGCACATGGCGTTAAAACGGCTGTTGTTACGAGTTCCAACCGCCATAAGATGGAAAATGTGTATGCAAAATGCCCGGAGTTCAAATCCCTTTTCGACGAGATTCTGACAGCAGAGGATTTCTCGGCAAGCAAGCCTGAGCCCGACTGCTATCTTGCTGCTGCAAACCGTTTTTCTGCCGGCAGGAATGAGTGTGTTGTCTTTGAAGACAGTTTCAACGGACTGCAATCAGGCAGGGCTGCTCAGATGAAGGTGGTAGGCCTTGCCACTACTAATGCTCCGGATGCCATTGCCCCTTATTCTCATGTGGTTATCAGCGATTATACTCATTTTCGGGTGGATGACTGCATGGACTTGATTTGTCAAAAGTAAATTATTCATAATGTTATTATGGCTGGTTATTTAGTTACTGACAATAGAAAAGTTACGACCCATCGACTGGTGGAAATGAAGCAGAGAGGAGAGAAAATATCCATGCTTACCTCGTATGACTTTACCACGGCAGGTATTGTGGACAAAGCCGGCGTGGACTGTATTCTGGTAGGAGATTCCGCTTCCAACGTGATGGCTGGCAATGCCACTACACTTCCCATTACCGTAGATCAGATGATTTATCATGCCCGTTCAGTGGTCCGGGCTGTCAACAGGGCTCTTGTGGTATGCGATATGCCCTTCGGAAGTTATCAGTCGAGTTGCTCGGACGGTGTGAGCAATGCTATCCGCATCATGAAAGAAAGCGGATGCGATGCCTTGAAGCTGGAAGGCGGAGAGGAGATTGCCGATACCATTAGGCACATACTCGATGCGGGAATACCCGTGATGGGGCATCTGGGACTGACCCCGCAAAGCATCAACAAATTCGGCACTTACAGCGTGAGGGCAAAGGAAAAGGAAGAGGCTGAAAAACTGATTCACGATGCACATGTGCTGGCTGAGGTGGGATGTTTCGGCATCGTACTGGAAAAGGTGCCTGCAGCCTTGGCTGCCCAGGTGAGTCGCGAGATTTCGATACCCACCATCGGTATCGGAGCGGGAGCCCATACCGATGGTCAGGTACTGGTTGTGGCAGATATGCTGGGCATGACACAAGGATTCCGTCCACGCTTTCTGAGACGCTATGCCGACCTTAATGAGGTGATGACGGATGCTATCGGAAGGTATGTGGAGGATGTGAAAAACAGTGATTTCCCCCTGGAGAGTGAATCCTATTGAGCATGAACAATCAGAACACACCCGTACACATCAATCTGTGGCATAAAGATTTCTGGCTGATTGCCTTGACGCATCTTTTCCTGTCGGTTTCGGTCTATATGTTCATTCCTGTGTTGCCGTTGTGGCTTTTAAGCAGGGGTGTCTATACCTTTGCCCATGTGGGATATGCGCTCTTTGCCTTTACGGGCGGTCTTTGGTTGTTGGGCGCGTTCTGCTCTTATCTGGTGCAACGGTACAGGAGGAACGTGGTGTGCGTAATGAGCATCTTCCTGTTGATATTTAGTACCTTTGCATTGTATTACGAGCCTCTTCTCTCACGTGTTTTCCCGGAGTTGCCGGTCGTAGCTCTGCTACGCCTGCTGTCGGGAGCGTGCTTTGGCTTGGCGCAGATGGTGCTGGGCAGCACGCTGATAAACGACACCTGTGAGTCTTTTCTGCGTACAGAGGCCAATCACAGCGCTTCGTGGTTCCAGCGATTCTCACTGGCTTTAGGACCGCTGTTGGGCATTGTGATTTACTCGTTGCCCGCAGGCTTCAACGCCGTGCTTCTTGTCTCTTCTTTATTCGCATTGGCGGCGGCATTGCTTATTTTGTCGGTACATTTCCCCTTCCGTGCTCCTGACGAGAGTGTGAAACGGGTGAGTCTGGACAGGTTTTTTCTTCCCCAAAGTTTCCCTTTGTATTTGAATTTGCTGCTTGTTGTCACAACCGTAGGAATACTGTTGTCGTTAAACACCTCGGTGCTCTTCTACTGCATGATTATGTGTGGCTTTCTGCTGGCTTTGGTGTGCCAGCGCTTTGTCTTCCCCAATGCCGATCTCAGGAGCGAGGTGGTTTCCGGTCTGATACTGCTTCTGTGTTCCATCCTGCTGTACAGGTTTGTGCGGGTGCAGACGGTACATTATGTAGCCCCTCTGTTCATCGGAGTGGCCTATGGGCTGATAGGTGCTCGTTTTCTGCTGTATTTTATACGGCTGAGCAAGCATTGCCGTAGGGGAACCGCCCAAAGCACTTACATGCTGGTGTGCGAAACCGGACTCTTTTTGGGTATGGGCATCGGGTATGGCGTGTTTGGCGATGACAGCACGTCGGCATTGAATCTGTCCATGTGCCTTGTCTGCGTGTCGTTGCTGCTTTATCATTTCTATGTACACCAGTGGTTTATATCTCACAAAAACAGGTGATTCTTTGCGTAAATGCCGGAAAAGTATTACTTTTGTGGCAATTTTAAAAATTCTATATATAGTTAAGTCAGATGAATATTTCATATAAGTGGTTGAAGGAATATGTAGATTTCCAATTAAGCCCGCAGGAAGTGTGTGATGTATTGACCTCCATCGGTTTGGAAGTGGATGCTCTGACAGAGGTACAGAGCATCAAGGGCGGACTGAAAGGGCTATATGTTGGTGAAGTGCTTACATGTGAACCTCATCCCAATTCAGACCATCTCCATGTAACTACTGTGGATTTGGGGCATGAGCAGCCTTCACAGATTGTTTGTGGGGCACCTAATGTCGCTGCAGGTCAGAAGGTGATTGTGGCAGATTTAGGTTGCGTCTTGTATGATGGCGACAAGGAATTTGTAATAAAGAAGTCTAAATTGCGAGGTGTAGAGAGCAACGGAATGATTTGTGCCGAAGATGAGATAGGCATAGGTCAGAGCCATGAGGGGATTATTGTGCTTCCTCAGGATGCCAAAACGGGTACACCCGCAGCAGAATACTACCATTTGGACAGCGACTGGCTTATCGAGGTGGACATTACCGCCAATCGTGCGGATGCCCTGTCACATTGGGGTGTGGCGAGAGACCTGTATGCCTGGCTCAGGCGTAACGGCCATGCCACTTCCCTGCATCGCCCTGATTGCAGTAAATTCGAAGTGGACAACCATGACCTGCCCATCCGTGTGGAAATACAGAATGCAGAGGCGTGTGCTAGATATGCCTGCCTTAGTGTTACTGGCTGTAAGGTGCAGGAAAGTCCGCAGTGGTTGCAGCAGAAACTGACAACCATAGGACTCAGACCCATCAATAATATAGTGGACATTACCAATTATGTGATGATGGCATACGGACAGCCCATGCACTGCTTTGATGCGGATATGGTGAAAGGACACTCCATCCTTGTGAAAACACAGCCCAGTGGTACCAAATTTGTTACCTTGGACGGCGAGGAACATACGCTCGACGAGCACGACTTGAGTATCTGCAACGAGTCGGAACCCATGTGTATTGCGGGAATCTTCGGAGGAAAGGGAAGCGGAACCTATGAAACCACTACCAACATCGTGCTGGAGAGTGCCTATTTCCATCCCACTTGGATAAGAAAGAGTGCGCGCAAGCATGGACTGAGTACCGATGCCTCGTTTAGATTTGAGCGTGGCATAGACCCAGACAACGTCATTTACGCTCTTCAGCAGGCTGCTATCCTGTGCAAGGAGTTGGCGGGTGGAAAGATATCCATGGATATTTGCGATTGCTATCCAAGACCTGTAGAGGGGGCTGACGTGAAATTGCAGTACCATTATGTCAACAACTTGATAGGAAAGGAGATATCCGCTCAGGATATCAAGGACATCTGCCTGAGTCTGGACATGAAGATTGTTGAAGAAAACGGGCATGGACTGCTGCTGCATGTGCCGGCATACCGGGTGGACGTGCAGAGACCGTGCGATGTGGTAGAGGAAATATTGCGTATTTACGGATACAACAATGTGGAGATTCCCACTCAACTGAAGGGATGCCTGGTGGTGAAAGGGGATGAGGACAAGAAGCATGCGTTGGCCAATCTGGTAAGTGAGCAATTGGTGGGTTGCGGCTTCCGTGAAATACTGAACAACTCTCTTACCCGCAGTGCCTATTACGAGCAGCTGGATGCTTTGGATTCTACCCGTTTGGTGAGAATCATGAATCCGCTGAGCAGCGACCTGAATGTAATGCGCCAGACTCTGCTGTTTGGAGGCTTGGAAAGCATTGAGTATAACACAAAGCACAAGAACGGCAATCTCCGCCTGTTTGAATTTGGTAATATCTATCAATATGACAGCGAAAAGGACAACGAGGAGAAGCCTGTTGCGGCTTATCGCGAGCAACATCATCTGGCGTTGTGGCTTACAGGCAAGCGCGTGGAGAACTGCTGGATACATCCCAATGAGGAAAGCAGTGTATATGAACTGGAGGCGTATGTGGAGAATATTCTCGCCCGCGTGGGACTGCCTGCGGATGCCGTTGTGCGCAAAAAGAATGCAAGCAAGGTCTTTGCGGCTGGCTACACCATAGAACATCGCTCCGGCAAGTTGATTGCCGAGGTGGGAATCCTGAGCAAGTCCGTTCTCAAGATGATGGATATCTCTGAACCGGTGTATTATGCCGAAATCAACTGGACTGCACTTGCCAGGATGGTACGTGGCCATAAGACGGAATACAGGGAGATAAGCAAATATCCCTCTGTGAGCCGCTGTCTGGCACTGCTGGTAGATAATACTGTGGAGTTTGAACAAATAGAGAATATTGCCCGCCAGACAGAGAAGAATCTGCTCAAAAAGGTGGTTCTCTTTGATGTCTATGAAGGACAGAACCTGCCTAAGGGCAAGAAGAGTTATGCTGTGAACCTGATATTACAGGACGATTCCAAGACACTCAAGGATAAGCAGATTGATGCTATCATGCAAAAAATGATTGCCAATCTGACCACAAAATTAGGGGCAGAGTTAAGGTAGAGGTACTTTTCAACGAAGTTTTATCACACAAGAATATTTTTACAATTATGGGAAGAGCATTTGAATATCGCAAAGCGGCAAAATTGAAAAGATGGGGTCACATGGCCCGTACTTTCACGAAGATTGGTAAACAGATAGCAATAGCCGTAAAAGCCGGTGGGCCTGAACCCGAGAACAATCCTACATTGCGCGCCATTATTGCCAATGCCAAGCGCGAGAATATGCCGAAAGATAATATTGAACGTGCCATCAAAAACGCAATGGGCAAGGACCAGAGCGACTACAAGGAAGTGACCTATGAGGGATATGGACCTCATGGCGTAGCCGTTTTCGTGGAGACCCTTACTGACAATACTACCCGTACGGTGGGTGACGTACGTTCTGTATTCAATAAGTTCAACGGTAACTTGGGCACACAGGGCAGTCTGTCGTTCCTCTTTGACCACAAAAGCGTGTTTACCTTCAAGAAAAAGGATGGCCTTGACATGGACGAGATGATACTTGACCTTATTGACTATGGCGTGGAAGACGAGTATGACGAGGACGAGGAAACATCGGAAATTACCATCTATGGCGACCCGAAGAGTTTTGGAGATATACAGAAACATCTCGAAAGCCAGGGATTTGAAGTGACGGGCGCAGAGTTCACCCGCATTCCTAATGACCTGAAGGAAGTGAATGAGGAACAGAGGGAAACTATCGAAAAAATGGTAGAGCGGCTGGAGGACTTTGATGATGTTCAGACGGTCTATACCAATATGAAATCAGCAGAATAACCGATGGCTTTGTAGAGCGTTGCTGTAGAAAGCGATTTGTTTCATATACATAAAACATGCTGAGCCTCTTTGCTTGGCATGTTTTTTGTGAATCAAGGAAGGTATGGAACATCCCAATGCTGTAATCAAAAGGAGCGGATGGTCAAAATAGGAATAGTTTCTGACGATAGGATGTTGGACAATGAGATATTTTATAACTTTAAGTTATGACGGTACGCGGTACCATGGTTGGCAAATACAGCCCGATGGTATCACTGTGCAGCAGGTATTGCAGGATGCGCTTGCCACGCTGTTGCGCCAAGAGATTGCAGTAGTGGGCGCGGGAAGGACTGATGCGGGAGTGCATGCCCGGCAGATGGTGGCTCATATCGACGTGAATGGAGAGATTAGTGACGTGGCGCAGTTGGTGTACAAGCTCAATAGTTTCCTGCCTTACGACATATCGGTTCAGAATGTAAGACCTGTAAGCGAGGGGATGCACGCGCGTTTTAGTGCCACAAGCAGAAGGTACCGCTATTTTATACATACGAAAAAGAATCCGTTCAGGAAAAGATACTCATGCGAGTTGCATTATGATTTGGATTATGAACTGATGAATGTAGCCGCATCAAAGTTGAAAGAGCATGATGATTTTAGTGCCTTTTGTAAAAGCCATTCGGATGTGAAAACTACTATATGTTCTGTGACACAGGCTCATTGGGTGAATTATGAACCCGATGCCTGGTACTTTGAAATCGAAGCAAACAGATTCTTACGCAATATGGTAAGGGCTGTGGTGGGAACACTTATCGAGGTGGGACGCCATCGTATGTCGCTTGTCCAGTTTGAAAAAGTGGTGGATGAGGGGCGCAGAACGGGTGCGGGTGAATCAATGCCGGCAAATGCCCTTTTCTTGGAATCTGTGGAGTATAATGGTGTATTGGAGTAAATGATTTATGTGGCTAATCTGGGCTTTTTTATCTGCTGTATTGTTGGGCTTTTATGATGTATTCAAGAAGCAATGCCTGAGGAATAATGCGGTCATTCCCATACTGTTCTTAAACACGTTGTTCTCTTCTCTGTTGTTCTTGCCTTTCATTCTGCTTGGAGCAAGTACAGAGATTCTTGCGGGTTCTCCTTTTGACATCGAAAACGGTGGGTTCCGGGAACATCTGTATGTTGTTGGAAAAAGTTGTATAGTACTGAGTAGTTGGGTGTTAGGGTATTTTGGCATGAAGCATCTGCCTCTTACTATTGTTGGACCTATCAATGCCACAAGACCTGTAATGGTGCTTGTAGGTGCTTTCTTGATATTCGGAGAACGTCTTAACCTGTGGCAGTGGGCAGGTGTGTTTTTGGCGGTTCTGTCGTTTTTTATGCTCAGCCGCAGTGGTAAGAAGGAGGGGATTGACTTCAAGCACGACAGTTGGATATGGATGATAGTTGGTGCTGCTTTGTTGGGTGCCTTGAGTGGTTTGTACGACAAGTATCTGATGGCTCCTCCGGCAAACGGCGGTGTAGGTCTGAACAGGATGTTTGTGCAGAGTTGGTACAATATCTACCAGTGTTTCTTGATGGCGGCTGTTTTGATGTTGCTGTGGTGGCCGAGCAGAAAACATACCACGCCCTTTACCTGGCATTGGAGCATTGTCGGGGTGAGCGTGTTCCTGAGTGTAGCCGATTTTGTGTATTTTTACTCTCTCAGTCTTCCGGGAGCGATGATAAGCATTGTTTCCATGATAAGAAGGGGAAGTGTGGTAGTCAGTTTCCTTTTTGGTGCGGCAGTTTTCAGGGAAAAGAACCTGAAGTCAAAGTTGCTCGACCTGATTCTTGTCTTGCTGGGAATGCTGTGCCTCTACATAGGCACGAAATGACACCCCAAAAGACTTTTCCCTACGTATAAAACTTTAGAACCCATCTATAGAAAAATGGTATCAGTAGAAAACCTGTGTGTCGAGTTTAGTGCCACACCTTTGTTTGCAGATGTAAGTTTTGTAATCAATGGTTCTGACAGAATTGCCTTGGTAGGTAAGAATGGTGCAGGCAAATCAACCATGTTGAAAATATTGTGCGGTCAGATGAAACCTACATCAGGCAGTGTGTCCGTATCTTCTGGCGAGTCCATTGGCTATTTGCCGCAGGTGATGGTCTTGTCCGACGATACAACCGTGCGTGATGAAACCAAGAAGGCATTCCGCCATATATTGCAGGTGAAAGAGAAAATGGAACGCCTGAACATGCAGATGCAGGCGCGTACCGACTATGAATCTGATGAATATATGAGTCTGGTGAAAGAGTTCACCACCACACATGAGCGCTACATGATGCTTGGTGCCGATAACTATGAAGCGGAGATTGAGCGGACTCTTTGCGGATTAGGCTTTGAAAGAGCTGATCTGGACAGGCAGACGAAAGAGTTTAGCGGAGGATGGAGGATGCGTATAGAGTTGGCAAAGATACTGTTGCAGCACCCGGATGTGCTGTTGCTTGACGAGCCTACAAACCATCTGGACATAGAGAGCATCCAGTGGCTGGAGAACTTCCTGAAACAATCAGGAAGTGCAGTGGTGCTTGTCAGCCATGACAGGGCTTTCATCAATCAGGTATGTAACAGAACGCTCGAAATATCCTGCAAGAAGGTGATTGACTACAAGGTGAAATACGATGAGTATGTGATGTTGAGGGCACAACGCCGTGAGCAGCAACTCAGGGCTTATGAGAATCAGCAAAAGGAGATAGCCGATATCAAGGACTTTATCGAGCGTTTCAGGTACAAGCCCACCAAGGCCGTACAGGTACAGAGCCGTATCAAACAGTTGGAGAAGATAGTGCCGATAGAAATAGACGAGATTGATACATCGGCGATGCACTTGAACTTTCCGCCGTGCTTGCGAAGTGGCGACTATCCGGTCATTTGCGAGGATGTATGCAAGTCGTATGGCCCACATGTTGTGCTTGACCGTGTGAACATGAGCATCAAACGTGGCGAGAAAGTGGCATTTGTTGGCAAAAACGGTGCCGGAAAATCCACGCTGGTAAAATGTATCATGGGCGAGATACCGTTTGAAGGCGTATTGAAGATTGCCCATCAGGTGGCCATCGGCTATTTTGCCCAGAATGAAGCGCAATGCCTCAATGAAGACATCACGGTGTATGACACCATAGATAGGGTGGCAAAAGGTGAAATCCGTTTGAGAATCAACGACATCTTAGGTGCGTTCATGTTTGGTGGAGAGGCATCGGAGAAAAAAGTCAAGTTTCTCAGCGGTGGAGAGCGAAGCAGGCTGGCGATGATTCGCCTGCTCATGCAGCCTGTAAATCTCTTGATTATGGACGAGCCTACAAACCATCTTGACATGGCATCGAAGGATGTGCTGAAAGAGGCTATCAGGGCCTTTGACGGAACAGCCGTCATAGTGAGCCATGACAGGGAGTTCCTGGATGGGTTGGTGGACAAGGTGTATGAGTTTTCCGGAGGAAAGGTATGCGAGTATATTGGAGGAATCTATGATTATATTCACGAGCACAATTTGTCACAAGGTGTACAGATGGCGGGTGGCAATGCGCAGCATCCGGATTCGAAAAACGGCGACAAGGCAAGCAAGCCAATGCCAACTTCCGGGGATAGGCATACGGAAGAACTGTCTTATGCTGAAAGAAAAGAACTGCTGAAAAAACGCGGCAAACTTGAGAAATCAATAAAAGACAGTGAATCACGCATATCCGAGATGGAAAAGGAACTGGAAAAAATTGACACGCAGCTTCAGGATGTTGAGAATGCGTCGAATATGGCGTTGGTAGAACAATATACCCAACTTAAGAAGAAAATGGACGTAGAACTGGAAAGGTGGGAGAAACTGAGCATGGAACTGGATAACATCATCATCTGAACAGGGGAAAAACAACACGTTCCAACGCAAGTATCTGCATCAGCCATCGCAAGTATCTGCATCAGCCATCGCAGGTATCTGCATTTGCCATCGCAGGTATCTGCGTTTTTCAGTGCAGGTTTTCAGTGACATGATACAGATTTACTTCACACGTAATTAACAATTAAATCGTGTAGTATT
>JBJEKQ010000102.1:0-7325 GCA_051878715.1 Prevotella sp. | reverse complement strand
CGATGTGCACAATAAGGAGATAAAGGCCAAGGGATGCGGGGTGGTAAACCACTATACCATCACCGCCAACGACCAGCGTCCCACCAATGTGACGGGACAATTCACGCTGGAAGGTTTTCTCACCGGATCCAACTATATCCTGATAGAGTCGGACGGCTTCGGCTTCGGACTTGATGTGGCGAACAACCAAAAGTACCTGCAGGGCAGGGCTGCGGCACGCGTGGATATCGATGCCTTCCTTGCAGGACGAAAACTCATAGAGGAAGAGGGATTTGAATACGAGGATGTGGTGATAAACCTCGGCTACTCTCAGGGCGGACACTCTGGAATGTGGGTAAACCGACTTGTGGCAGAGGGCTACCGCAGCGACGAACTGCCGAAGATTGACTATTGCGTCATCGGAGGTGGCTCATACGACATGTATTCGCACTACCAGAAGCTGAGAGATGAGAACATGTCGCAATACCCCGTTGCGCTGCCGCTTATCCTAAGCGGCATGATTGACGCAGGAGGATATAAGGTGAAGAACGAGGACATCTTCAATGATGACTTTGTACAGTATCTGCCTGAACTGTTTGACTCCAAGGAGCACGACACCAACTACATCAATGATTTCATCTACGAGAAATACGGCAACACCGATGACAAGAGTCTGCCGATTGACAAGATTGTGAAACCGGCGTTCTTCGACGAGGACAGCGAGACTATGCAGGATATACTCTATCACCTGAAGGACAACTCGCTCGTGTATGACGCATGGAAGCCCGAGAAGACGGACACCATTACCTTCGTACATTCCAAAGACGATGAAATCGTGCCTGTGCTGAATATGGAGAGCATGGAGCGGCATCTGCTCGACAATGACTACAAGGCTTTTGACATCTATTACGCAGAAGGTTCCAAACACACTCCTACCGGCACGACATACGTCATATATGCCCTCTATGTCCTTGGCAGCTATATCCCGACAGGCCTGGAGGATGTCTTCAGCAATATACCAAAGGAGAGCACGCACGACATCTACAGCATCGACGGACGCCTGATACGCAAGAGGACAACACTTAGCGAAGCATACCGCTCACTGCCTAAGGGCATATACGTAATCAACGGACGCAAGGTCGTGAAAGAATAGTGTAAATAAATAATAGTAAGATTTGTATGAAATCTAAACAAATCACATCATTAATTTTGTCATTGCTCGTCAGTATGGCAGCAATGGCTTCCGACTATACGGATTATTACAATCAGGAATTGTTATTCCGTTGCTACAACGATACCAAGACGGCAGAAGTGTTTGTGTCTGACTTCCATTGGACAAGGGGGCAAATCGTCATCCCGAAACAGGTCGAACTCAACGGAGACTCTTACACCGTCACTGCCATTGCTGACAGAGCATTCGAATCAACAACGATATCGAAAGTCACCCTACCCCCTACCATCGAGCGCATCGGCGACTGTGCATTTGCTGGGACATTAATTGAATCTGTCGAACTGCCCGATAGCTTGAAGGAGCTTGGTAAAGAAGCATTCTATGATTGTTTTCTACTGCAGTCGGTGACCTTCCCCAACGCTGGCAAGGACATAAAGATGGGGGAAAGAGTCTTTGCCTATACGAGCCTCGAATCGGTAGAACTGCCGGAAGGCATCACCAGCATTCCCGAGGAAGCCTTTGATTCCGACACACAGCTGAAGAGCGTCATACTGCCTTCGACACTGAAGTCCATTGGCGACGGTGCATTCTATGAATGCGGCATGACTGCGATAACATTACCCGAAGGATTGGAATCGCTGGGAAACTGGGTTTTTTGTATGTCAGCACTGGAAAGTGTCGAACTGCCTGAATCGCTCAAGGAAATAGGTGACTATGCTTTGTCATATACAAAACTGACTTCGCTCAATCTGCCTTCGTCGTTCACCGTCATACCCAACGGAATTTATGCCGCCTCGAATATAAAAGAGATAGACATTCCTGAACACATAAGGGAAATCGGCTACGCTGCATTTGAATGCTGCAACAGTCTGCGGAAGGTGACTATGCACAACGGCATGACAGTCATTGGCAATGGAGCGTTTAACAGTTGCATGGCGCTGGAGGAGATTGAGATACCAGAGACAGTGGAGGAAATGGGATATGGCGTGTTTTATGGCACAAACAATCTTAGGAAGCTGACTTTCAACGGAAAGGTGACGAAATTTGCTGGCAATCTCTGCATTCCCGACAGCTGTGAGGTGATAATCGACGAGGAGAACAAAGTACTGGAGATGATTGACAACGTGCTGGTTCAAAACACCCCCGACGGAAGACGTGTGGCAATAATGATACCGCAGAGCAAGGTCGTTGATGGAGAGTTGACTATCGGAGGAGACGACGGTATCACCGAGATAGCTCCATTAGCGGCTGTATTGCTTGATGTGAAAAACGTGGCCATCGGCGAAGGTGTGACAAGAATCGGAAGCGTTGCTTTCGAAGAATCCACATTGGAAACCATCACCCTGCCATCGACACTCAAGGAGCTGGGGGGCAGTTACACATTCAGTTCGTGTCATAATCTCCGTTCGATAGACATACCCGAGGGAGTGACCTCCATTCCCTACAATTGCTTTTTTCACTGTCCAAGCCTGACACACGTCGGCTTGCCCAGTTCCATTAAACATCTCAAATCTAACAGCTTTGCATATACACCGCAGCTTGAGGAAATCTCTTTGCCTGAAGGCTTGGAGAATATTGACGACAAAGCGTTCTATAATTCAGGCTTGAAGAAGGTGGCCGTTCCTTCATCGTGCAAGGAGTACTGCTTCAATTATCTGGACAGTCTTCAGCAGGTAGAACTGGCGGAAGGCGCTATCGACATCCCGGCCGATGCTTTCAAGTTCTGTTTTGCGTTGGAATCTGCACGTTTGCCCAATTCTCTGAAGACCATCGGAGATAATGCATTCCATGTCTGTCCCAAGCTGAGCGATGTCACCATTCCTGAGGGCGTGGAGTCAATAGGCCAATATGCCTTTAGACGTACAGGCATAGAGAACCTTGTCATTCCGGAATCAGCAACCAAGATTGACATATATGCCTTCGACGGATGCCAGCAATTGAAGACTGCTGTCATTAATGCGCCTCTCAAAAGAATTCCGGTGGGCATGTTCAGCGAATGTACAAGTCTTGAGACTGTGAATCTGCCCAATAGCATCAACTCGATTGGAAGCCTGGCATTCTGCAATGACAACAACTTCGAGATACCTGCCCTTCCTGAGAATGTCAGCACAATAGGGTTGGCAGCCTTTGCCGCCTGCAAAAACACAGAGGAAATAGTATTGCCCGATTCATTGTACATGCTTGGCGAATATTGCTTTGAAGACGTAGATGTCAAGTCGCTTGACTTGTCGAAGACACAACTGAGGATGTTGGAGAAAAACATATTCTGCAATAGCCAAAGTCTCGCTTCCGTCAAGTTGCCATCGACACTGATAGGTATGCACGACAACTTCTACGACTGCCCATCCATCACGCTCGTTGATGTGCCATGCCAGGAGCCGCCGGTGTTTGAACTTACGGGAACGGGCACATTCAGTTACGATGTGCGTCGCACAGCTACTCTCGTGGTGCCCGAAGGCAGAGAGAACGCCTACAGAACAGCCGAGGTATGGAAGGACTTCACCAACCTGTCAACTCCAACCCCTATTGAAGGCATCGGCAAAGATCCTGCTGACAACAACAGAAGGGTATATTCAATCGACGGAATACGCAGGCAATCCATGCCCAAGGGCATATACGTAATCAACGGACGCAAGGTCGTGAAAGAATAGTGTAATTGTTTATGATGAATAATCTATTTTTCAAAATGCAGGCAGCTTCATTTTGCTGCCTGCTCTGTGCAATCCTCACTGGATGCTCGGACAATGACGAACTGAAAGCGAAGGCTCCAGAGGAAATAACAATTATTTAATCCCTTTTTATAGAAATGTTCGTGAGAAAAATAGCAAAAATCATATACGCAGTTTCTTTCTGCTGTATCTTTTTGGTGTCATGTAGTAGTGATGATGCCCCAGGAGTAAACGGCGGCAGCCAGTCAGACTCTATCACCGTGATTCTTGACACCGACTTGGGCAACTGCACTGACGATATTCTTGCCATGCAAGCCCTGTTTTATATGCAACAGCAGAAAAAGTGTAATGTTATCGGAGTGATGACAAGCGTGCAGGTGGAAAAGGCAAGAGAGTTGGCAGACAGGTTTCTGCATTTTTTTAAGGCCGACGATGTGCCTTTGGGAATTCTCCCCGGTGAGGAAGACTTGTTCCTGATAGTGCCATACTTCCAGTTGGTGGATTCACTGAAGGCCGATGGCTCTCCCCTGTTCCCTTCCACTGGTATTCCCATAAGCGAACGTATGCCAGCTTGGAAACTATATCGCAAACTGCTTGCCGGGGCGGAGGACCATAGTATAGTGATAATCTGCATAGGTAAGTTCAGCAACCTGGGCTTGTTGCTTGATTCTGCTCCCGACGAATACTCGCCGCTTTCCGGCAGTGAGCTGATCAGTAAGAAAGTGAAACGGTTGGAGGCCGTGGGTGGATGCTTCACACCTGTGCCTTTGCGTTACACGACCGAAGACGGCAAGCAGGAGTTCCTCTCCGTTGAGTATAATGTGGGAGGCGATGTCCCCTTGGCAAAAAAGGTATTGGAGAACTGGCCCACTGACTTGTGCCTCCTGCCTATAGAAGAGGGCATGAAATATCCCTCCAACCACGACGAAGTGCTGGCGGACTACGCATGGCAGCCAGATCATCCCATGTTTCAGGTTTATTCCCGTTATGACGAATGGGCAATAGGCGATGTCGGGCAATTCTGGTGGGATGCGGAGTTGGTGATGCATGCGTTGTGGGGCGAGAGCTATTTCAACTGTACAGGCAAGGGCATACTGACAATTGATGACAAGGGGCAGACCTCTTTCACGCCGTCAGCCACTGGCAATGTTCATGTCATTTCCACCAATGCGGAGTATAGTCAAACTATATATGACTGCCTGAGAGGACTCTTCCGTTTCAAACCGTAGGAGGCAATGAGGCGAATATTGGTAAACATACTACAACCATTCACACTGTGGATGAAATAAGAGTATATAAGGACAGAATAGCATACATAATGTATAACATAAATAAAAAAAATCTATTATGAGAAAAATTCTACTTAGCCTCGTCATGGTATTTGCCATGACGGCATTGGCGCAGAACAAGATTGAACTCTCAAGTATGGGCAAATACCATGAGTTCAAATCTGAAGTGAAAACAGCAAGGGCAAAAGCCGCTCCCGTCGGACAGACTGAGAAAAAGGTAGGCGTGGTAGTCGAGATGAACGAAGGCTACACAGTCGGACAACTTGAGGCAAAGGTGTCGCGCATCGGTTTCGACCGTGGCACAATGGGCAAGGTGTATGTCACTCTTGAACAGTTGGAAGCACTTAACAAAATGCCAGAAGTGAAGCACATCGCCTTCGAGCCTACTCTTAAGATGCGCCTTGACACTGCCGCTCCCGAATTGAAAACCGACATTATACATCAAGGCCAGCAAGGCCTCCCGAATGCTTTCACGGGCAAGGACGTGATAGTGGTAATTTACGATGGAGGTTTCGACCCCAACCACCCGATGTTTCTCGATGCCAATGGCGTAAGCCGTGTGAAATGCATCATTACGGAGGGCGAGGATAATTATGTAGTAATAAACGAAGAGGAAGATATAAAGAATTTCACTACCGACAACATGCAGACTAGTCACGGAACCCATGTTGCAGGCATTGCCGCCGGACAATACGTCGATGAATCCATCGCTTTGGAAGGCGCAGCCCCAGAAGCCCACATTGTTCTCATACCATACATGCAAGTGCCTTTGGCTGACATGGGAAACTTTGTCGGATTATTGCGCCGGGAAACAGGGCTTCCTGTTGTCGTCAACATGTCGCTTGGCGAAAACAGTGGACTGCACAGCGACAAGAGTGTGACAGCAAAACTGATTGACAAGATAGCTGCCGACGACAATGTGATTTTCTGTATAGCTGCAGGCAATGAGGGCAGCTACAAGATTGTGCAGAGAAAAACGTTTGCCAGTGCAACCGACGTGATGAAAAGCTTGGTGTCGGCTTCATTAGACGGAAAAACTTTGTTCGACGGCGATGTTTTCTTCGAGGGCAAGGGTGCCACTCCATTCAAGGTTACGCCGGTAATATATAACACGTTGACCAATGAAGTTCTTGAAACTCTGAAAGGGACAACAGGAAGCACAGTGGACGAGAGTGTGGAAGATTACACGTCTTACACAGTAGGAGAGGCTCTTGTTGCCATAACCACGAATATTGACGCACGCCTTAATACAGAGACCGGCAATTATGAAGTGTCGATGAACTATGAATATATAAGCGACGAGGAACTCGACAACACCTTGCTCATTGGATATATTGTAACTGTTGACGAAGGCAATGCCACAACTGTATCTGCCTACGTTAACGACAATCTCGCCTTGGCAAGTGAGGGAGATGACACTTGGAAGCAAGACTATACTTTCGATGGCACCATCAACACATGGGCATGTGGCAATAACACCATATCGGTGGGCAGCTACATCTCACGCCTCATAACAGAGCCGACAGCAGGTTTTGACTACAATTTTCAACCGGGAGAGGCTGAATTGGGAGATATCGCGTTTTTTTCAAGCTGGGGTACACTCTACGACGGGCGCAGTCTTCCGCACATCATCGCACCTGGAATGAGCATAATATCGTCAATCAACAGCTACAACGAAGCGATGTGCAATTCGAACAATAGTGTATATAACGTAACCAAGAATGGCCGCTCCTATTATTTCTCCGGCTATTCCGGAACATCAATGGCTACTCCTTCCATGACAGGCACCATCGCCCTTTGGCTTGAGGCAGACCCTACCTTGACAGTTGACAAGGCACGCACCATTGCTGTCGAAACGGCTGTAAAGGATGAAAAGGTGTTGAACGCTAAATATCCCGAGCAGTATGGCGCAGGCAAAGTTGATGCCTTGGCAGGTCTCAAACGAGTGCTCGCCTATGCTCCAACTTCAGTAAAAGAGATGAATGCACGCACTGGCAAGAACATCATCATAGACCTTTCAGACGACAGGACTGTCAATGTGTTTGCCGCTGACGAGAATCAGCTACAAGCCATACTTCTCACTCCAGACGGCAGAACCATAGGTGAGTATTCGGCATCAAGCAACACTCTTGACTTCAAAATTCCGACGGCTGGAGTATATATTACCCCAGTTCGGGATAAAAAACCTAAAGAAAAATTTGGTAATCTCGATTATTT
>JBJEKQ010000101.1:0-1829 GCA_051878715.1 Prevotella sp. | reverse complement strand
TCACTGATTACGCGTGAGGTGTATATGAAGGCTGTCTATTCCGGAAGAATAACAATTATGGCTGAAGAGGTTTTGTCCTTCCTCCGTTATGTGAAAGAGACCAATCCCGATGAACTCCAATGGAGCGATGACACGCTGAAAATCTCTGCCAGCAAATACCTCACCATAATGAAGAAGTTAGGACTTGCCGATGGGGCAGTCAGGAAGACCATTCAGCATCCCGTGATTACACAACGGCTGTTTGTGTATTTCATCAGATTTGCGATGACCGTATGTCCCGACAATCCCACATTGGACAATCCCTTTATGGTTTTCTCTTTCTGCGAGCGGCAGAACATGATAAGCCGCCTGAAAAAAATAGAAAACATCCCCTATTGGGACATCTCACAAATAGGAGATGAAATAAGAATAGACATCAAAAAACAGTGAACGATATGGCATCAACATTCTTGCAAGACCACAACAGGCTTTTCGCCGACCTGTCGGCAGAACTGAGCCGCGACCTCGCCCGCCTGTCACAGGAAGCTAATGGCGGCAGGAGCATCCTCTTTGTATATCCTCCTGAAGACGAGGAAAAATACATAGAGGAGGCACGAAGGAGATATACCGAAGGCTATGAGTTCATCGACCTCCGGCAGGTGTTCACTGAGTTTGTTGACACCAAAGGACTTGAAAAGCTAAAAAAGCAATACAAGAATATGGGTCATGAGGTCTTTGTAAGTCAAAACTACACTGAAGGAACTTTTTATGCCCACCTGATGAAACGTCTGATGGAAACGGCAGGAAAAGGAGTGTCCCCAATACTGGTGCATACGGGAGTGATTTACAATATGGGCTTCTCCAATCAGAATATCATGGAAGCCCCCGAGGTGATGAAGCTGCGCAGGCCATTGGTGTTCTTCTATCCTGCAACAATGAGAAACGAAACGATTTATTTCCTCGACAAACAGCCTGCATCGAAATATCGCTGCGTTGTTGTCATATAACCATATTTATCTGATTATGACAAAGATAAAAGACATACTCTCCATACACTTGGAGGAAGACATAAAGAGCGTCATCGACCTCAACCAGCAGGACGATAAAAGCGTGATTGACGAACTCGAGGGTTTTATCCTTACCGAAAGCCTCGCCAAACATCTTGCGGATTTCTGTGATTTCTATGCATCAAACACTGTCCAGCCCGGACTATGGCTGAGTGGATTCTATGGTTCCGGCAAGTCGTATTTCTCAAAGATGATTGGTTTCCTGCTAAAGAACCCCGTATTGAACGGCACTTCTATCCGCGACCGTTTTGCCAACAAGCTCATTGGTTTGCCTGATGCAAGCCTGTTGCAGAATAGCATTAACGAACTGGGGCGCACCAAGAATCATGTCGTGCTTTTCGATGCCGCCAAGACAACCGGCAACCATGGCATCTGCTACATGATGATGGGAGCTTTCCTGAAGTCGCTCAATCTTAACGATGACTGGGTAGGCATTGTGGAGTTCAATCTCATCATGAGCGGACGGTACAACGCATTCTGCGACAAGGTGCAGGAGAAGTTTGGCGAACCATGGGCAGCCCGGCGCAGGAACATGGACTTGGTGTATGACACTCTTGAAGACACCATGCTCGACGGTTTTTGTTCGGAAAGTGCATACGACGAAATGCGCGATGCCGCCAAACAGCGCATACAGGACTATGACGCCAACAAGCTGCAGGAAGACCTTACCCGCTATCTTGACAAGAACCCCGACTTGCGCATCGTATTCATGATAGACGAGGTGAGCGAGGCTATTGCCCAACAGAAGATTAACATCCTCGACCTTGAGGGTATGGCTGAGTC
>JBJEKQ010000100.1:0-32273 GCA_051878715.1 Prevotella sp. | reverse complement strand
GCTTACATAATCTCTCGCTCTCCCTCCACTAATACGCTTCGTTCTGTGCCCTATACCTGACAGTATTTGACACACGAAAAAGCCCCTCGGACTGATGAATCTCTATGACAAAGAGCATAAGTACGAGAGGCAGGATTTAATCAATAGGAAATTATAAAGGCGGGACCAGCACAGTCTGGACTTTACCTGCGGATAATGGTGCCATGCTTGCCGTCGATGGCATCGGCGAGCGTGATGATAACCTGTTCTACACCGGCATCTACGGCAGCCAGGGCATTCTCTATTTTAGGAATCATTCCCCCACTGATGGTGCCGTCTGCCACGTATCGTTTGAAATCCTCGTGGTTAATGACCGGTATCACACTGCCATCATCGTTGGCATCGGCGAGCACACCGGCCTTCTCAAAACAGAAGATAAGTGTCACATCATAGTAGGGTGCCAATGCCTTGGCTGTCTCACCGGCAATGGTATCAGCATTGGTGTTCAAGATGTGGCCTGCCCCATCGTGGGTCAATGGTGCCATGATGGGCGTGATGCCCTGCTCGATGAGTTGCTGCAGACGGGCACCGTCGGCCTTATCTACATCCCCCACAAATCCGTAATCCACACCATTCTTAATGGGACGACGATGCGAACGCAGCACATCCATGTCGGCACCCGTCAGTCCCAGGGCATTCACCCCCTGCGCCTGCAGTCTTGCCACCAGGTTCTTGTTCACCAGTCCGCCATAAACCATGGTCACCACCTGCAGCATATCAGCATCGGTGATACGGCGTCCGTTCACCATCTTGCTCTCTATACCCAGTTGTGACGCCACCTGCGTGGCACGTCTGCCACCTCCATGTACCAGCACCTTACGCCCTTCAATGGCAGTGAAATGGTGCAACAGACTGTTCAGCTGTGCTTCGTCTTCCACGATAGCACCCCCAACCTTTATCAAAGTCAGCTTCTCTTTCATCATGGTATGTTATTCCAAATAGGTGTATCCATAGAGTCCCGAACGGTAATTGCTCAGGAACTCCTTGCCCTCTTCCAGGGTTATCTTGCCATGCTTCACACTCTTTGCCACCCATACCTCCAGCTGGCGCACCAGTTTTTTGGGGTCATACTGCACATAGTCGAGCACCTCTGCCACCGTTTCTCCGTCAATCACCTGATCGATATGGTAATGCCCGTCCTGTACACTGATATGTACGGCAGTGGTGTCACCGAAGAGATTGTGCATATCGCCCAGAATCTCCTGGTAGGCACCCACCAGGAAGATGCCCAGATAATAAGGCTCATTACGTCTCAAGGCGTGAACAGGCAGTATATGCGAGTTGTTGCGGTTGGTCACAAAATTGGCTATCTTACCGTCGCTGTCGCAGGTGATGTCCTGTAATGTGGCACTACGCGAAGGGCGTTCGTTGAGCCGCTGTATGGGCACAATGGGAAAGAGCTGGTCTATCGCCCATGAGTCGGGCAGGCTCTGGAACAGTGAGAAATTGCAGAAATACTTGTCAGCCAGCAGTTTGTCAAGATTCATCAACTCCTCCGGCGTATGTTTCAGGTGTTTTGCCAACACGTTTATCTCATGGCATACGCTCCAGTACATACTCTCTATGTCGGCTCTGGTACGCAAATCCACCATGCCGTGGCTGAACAGGTCGAGTGCCTCCTCGCGAATCTGCTCGGCATCGTGCCAGTCTTCCAGCATGGTGCGTGGATTCAGGTTGTCCCAGATATCGTACAAGTCCTTCACTAACTGGTGGCTCTCGGGCGAGGGTTCATAGTCTTCCTGCATCTCGGGCAGCGATGCCGTCTCCAGCACGTCTATCACCATCACCGAGTGATGTGCCGTGAGTGAGCGTCCGCTCTCGGTAATCAGGTTAGGATGCGGCAAATTGTTCTTGTCGGCAGCATCCACGAAGGTATAGATACAGTCGTTCACATATTCCTGGATGGAGTAGTTCACCGAACTCTCGCTGCTGGGCGAGCGTGTGCCGTCGTAATCCACTCCCAGTCCGCCTCCGCAGTCCACGAAGTCCACATTATAGCCCAGTTTGTGCAGTTGGATATAGAATTGCGATGCTTCGCGCAAGGCAGCCTGTATGCGTCTTATCTTGGTAATCTGGCTACCGATATGGAAGTGTATCAGTCTGAGGCAGTCGCGCATGCCCTTCTTGTCGAGCAATTCCAGGGCATCAAGCAGTTCAGAACTGGTGAGTCCGAACTTGCTGGCATCTCCGCCGCTTTCTTCCCATTTCCCGCTGCCGCTGGATGCCAGCTTGATACGTATGCCCAGATTGGGGCGCACGTTGAGTTTCTTTGCCACCCGTGCGATAATCTCCAGTTCGTTGGGTTTTTCCACCACGATGAAGATGCGCTTGCCCATCTTCTGTGCCAGCAGTGCCAGTTCGACATAACTCTGGTCCTTGTATCCGTTGCAGATGATGAGCGAGTCGCTCTGGCATTGCACGGCAATGACAGCGTGCAGTTCAGGTTTGGAACCCGCTTCCAGTCCCAAGTTGAATTTGCGTCCGTGAGAAATGATTTCCTCTACCACGGGTTGCATCTGGTTCACCTTGATAGGGTAGATAATGAAGTTTTCTGCCTTGAAGTTATACTCCTGTGCCGCCTTCTTGAAACAGCTGCTTGTCTTTTCTATTCTGTTGTCCAGTATGTCCGGGAATCTCAGCAGTACAGGTGGTGTCACATCTCTCAGCGCCAGTTCGTCCATCACCTCCCTGAGGTCTATCTGAGTTTCGTTCTTACAAGGCGTGACGTACATGTTTCCGGCTTCATTCACTCCGAAATAGGATGTGCCCCATCCGCCAATGTTGTACAGTTCTTTTGAATCTTCAATGGTCCATTTCTTCATTTCTTACGTTTGCTTGGGATGTAGCGACCACACGGGCCACTGGATTAGTGATTAAATAGGTTGTGGAGGCTTCGAAAGAATTGCCTTTATCTTTTCCACAGTGATGTTGATTTTCTCGTAGGTGTCCATCAGACTCACGTCTATGGTAAAACGCGCCTTGTTGTAATAGGGCTCGCGCAGCCTCAACTGCTCTTCTATAAACAGCCGCAGTGCCTCATCGTTTTTGCCTTTAAGCAGAGGGCGCTCAGTGCGTCCCATGCGCAGGTGCTTGCACAGCACTTCTGGCGATGCCTTCAGGTAAATCACGCTGCCCTGACGGTTCATGTAGTCGATGTTGTCGAAGAAACAGGGGGTGCCTCCTCCGCAACTCAGCAGGATATCCTCGAACTCTGCCGCCTCGTGCAGCATGTTCTGTTCTATGATTCTGAATCCTTCCTCCCCCTCTTGTTCAAAGAGCTGTGCTATGGTGCGGTGCCTGCGCCCCTCAATATACCAGTCCAGGTCGTAGAAGGTGAGCCCCAGCGCTTTTGACAGCGCCTTGCCCACGGTGGTCTTGCCCGCACCCATATAGCCTATCAGGAATATGCGTTGCATGTGTCGGATGATTATTTCTTAGTGCTGTTTACTATTTCCATGCACTCCTCGTAGGTCATTTCTGCGGCACGTTCGTACATGTTTTTGGGAATACGGTAATTCTTGCCGTTGTATGCGATATAGGGACCGTATTTGCCTTTAAGCAGTTCCATCTTGTCGTCATTGGGGAACAGTTTGATATGCTTTTCCGCATCCTCACGGCGCTTTTTCTCTATCAGTTGGATGGCAGTCTGCAGTGTCACCGTCAGGGGATCCTCGCTCTTGGGCAGCGATACGAACTTCTTGTTGTGCAGCACATAAGGACCGAAACGTCCGGCACCAATCACCACGGCACTGCCTTCGAAGCTGCCCAGTTCGCGCGGCAGACGGAACAGTTCGAGAGCCTCTTCCAGGGTGATGGTCTCCATGCTCTTGTCGGCAGGGAGCTGTGCAAACTTGGGTTTGTTGGTTTCGTCAGCCACACCAATCTGCACTACAGGACCGAAGCGTCCTATCTTTACCGACACCTGTCGTCCCGTTCCCGGTTCAGTGCCCAGCACTCTTTCGCCCGCCTTCCGTTCCGAGCGCACATTCATGGTTTTCTCTACCGTGGGTTCAAACTCCTCGTAAAAGTCCTTCATGATGGTAGTCCACTGCTCGTCGCCCTCAGCAATCTCGTCAAACTTCTGCTCTACCTTGGCAGTAAAATTGTAGTCCATGATAGTGGGGAAATACTGCATCAGGAAATCGTTCACCACGATACCTATATCGGTGGGCAGCAGTTTGCCCTTTTCACTTCCAGCCATTTCCACACGGGTCTTCTGTGTAATGACTTTCCCTTTAAGCACATCCACAGTATAAGACCGTTCCTCACCCTTCTTGTCTCCCTTGTTCACATATTCACGCTGCTGTATGGTGCTGATGGTAGGGGCATAGGTAGAGGGGCGTCCGATACCCAGTTCCTCCAGCTTGTGTACCAGAGAGGCTTCAGTATAGCGCGACGGTCCCTGGGTGAACCGCTCTGTGGCAATAATCTCCCTGCGCTGCAGTTCCTGACCCTCTGCCATAACAGGCAGCATACGGGTGTATTCTTCGTCCTGCTCCTCTTCTTCCCGTGTTTCGCGATACACCTTGATGAAACCGTCAAACCTTACCACCTCGCCCTGTGCCACAAACATAGGATTGTTGTCTGCTGTCGCATTCTTGCCAAGGGTATCGTCTGCCGTGTTGACAGAGATGTTCACGGTAGTCTTCTCTATCTCAGCATCTGCCATCTGACAGGCTACCGTGCGCTTCCATATCAGGTCATAGAGGCGTTTTTCCTGCGATGTGCCTTCGATGGAAGACTGGTTCATGTAGGTGGGTCTGATAGCTTCGTGTGCCTCCTGTGCCCCTTTTGAACTGGTGTGATACTGGCGCGGCTTGCAGTAGTTCTCTCCCCAGAGAGAGGTAATCTCTTTCTTGGCAGCATTCACACAAAGGCTTGACAGATTCACCGAATCAGTACGCATGTAGGTGATGTATCCGTTCTCGTACAGGTGCTGTGCAATCATCATGGTCTGCGACACAGAGAGTCCCAGTTTATGGGCAGCCTCCTGCTGCAGCGTGCTGGTAGTGAAAGGTGGGGGAGGCGTGCGCTTCAGCGGCTTTTTGCTCACACTATTCACACAGAAGGTGGCATCCTTACACTTTTCCAAAAAGGCGGTCACCTCATCGTGTGTCTTGAAGCGGGTGTTCAGTTCCGCCTTCACTTCAGTGGCGGAACCGTCGGCATTGTTCAGTCCGAAAACAGCATTCACCCGATAGAACACCTCACTATTGAATGACTGTATCTCCCTCTCACGCTCCACGATGAGCCTCACAGCCACGCTCTGCACCCTACCGGCAGAGAGGGCCGGCTTCACCTTGCGCCACAACACGGGCGACAGCTTGAAACCCACCAGACGGTCGAGCACACGGCGCGCCTGCTGTGCGTTCACCAGATTCATGTTCAGATGTCTGGGGTTTTCTATGGCTTGCAGAATGGCGGGTTTGGTAATCTCGTGGAACACGATGCGGTTGGTATTCTTCTCGTCCAGTCCCAGCACCTCGCACAGGTGCCATGATATGGCTTCTCCCTCGCGGTCTTCATCGGATGCCAACCATACCTTTTCGGCTTTCTTGGCATTGCTTCTCAGTTCCTTCACCAGTTTTTCCTTCTCTTCGGGTATCTCATAGTCAGGCAATAGTGTTTGGGTGTCTATACTCAGTTCACGTTTTTTCAGGTCTCTGATATGCCCGTAACTCGACATCACCTTAAAGTCGCTTCCCAAAAATTTCTCGATGGTCTTTGCCTTGGCAGGCGACTCTACTATCACTAAATTCTTTTGCATAAATCCTAATGTGCCTTGTTTTGGGTTGCAAAAGTAAGCAAAAACTATTTCATCACATTATATATATAGCAAAATTTACGTTTTTTAAGAGAAGAGGATGGAAACAGGAGCCGGCAGACTTCAGGAACCTTGTCTGTCACCCTCTATCAAGGCAATGAGTTTTTCCACCGCCTCTTCTTCGGGGATATTCTTCAGCACGCATTCCTTGTTGCGATAGAGGGATATGCGCCCCCTGCCGGCACCCACATAACCGTAATCGGCATCTGCCATCTCGCCCGGACCGTTTACAATACAGCCCATGATACCTATCTTGAGTCCCTTATACTGAGCGGTGGCATTCTTGATACGTGCAATGGCAGTGCGCAGGTCGTAAAGGGTACGCCCGCATCCCGGACAAGAGATATATTCCGTTTTGGAAGTGCGCAGACGAGCTGCCTGCAATATGCCGAAGGCCGTAGTCTCGATATCCTCATGGGAGAGTGTACCGTCGTTCATCAGCCAGATGCCATCGGTGAAACCGTCGAACATCAGTGCTCCCATGTCTGCGGCTGCCTCCAGCTGGAACTCGTCTTTCTCTTCCGCGCTGTGTCTGTAGGCACGGCAGAACACCACAGGATTGGTCACTCCGGCGTTCATCATCTCATGCACCAAGGCGCGGTGCTCGCCCACGGGGTTGACATGGGTAGAGACACTCACCACCACCACCTCGGGGTGATGCTTCAGACAGGGCAGATATTCCTCTGCAGGGGCTCCGTAGGGCACTACGAGAAACTTGAGCGGTGCCTGCGTCACGCCAAGCAACGGAATGGCATTGTAGGGGAAAACGGGAAAACAATGGGCCTGCCCGTTATAACTGTCAAAATCCACTATATACTGCATCTCGGGAGCCCATTCTGTCACCTTGCTGCCATCGCCCACATAGAGGAAATCGGGCGTGGTGTCACCCTGTGACGGCAGGGAGCCGTCTCTGCGCGAGGCGATGACCACAGGCGTATGACTGCCACCGATATTCATCACAGGGGTGGTGACACGGCGTTGCGGATGCAGGTAGTCAAACTGCGGGCATACGGTGCCCGGTATCATGGTGTGATTCCTGCGCCGGGTGATATAGTCCACCAGATGGCGCGCCACAGGAATCTCCGCCTCAGGCTCTTCGCTCAGCGACACGCGGATGGTGTCACCTATGCCATCGGCAAGCAGGGCACCGATGCCTACAGCACTCTTGATGCGCCCGTCCTCCCCCTCACCTGCCTCGGTGACACCAAGATGCAGGGGATAGTGCATCTGCTCGCTGTCCATGGCAGCCACCAGCAAGCGCACAGACTGCACCATCACAACCGTGTTGCTTGCCTTGATGGAGATGACCACATCATCGAACTGCTGCCTGCGGCAGATGCGCAGAAACTCCATACAGCTCTCCACAATGCCCTCAGGCGTATCGCCGTAGCGCGACATGATGCGGTCTGACAGTGAACCGTGGTTCACCCCGATGCGCACAGCAGTATGATGTTCGCGGCATATCTTGAGGAAGGGCAACAACCGTTCCTCTATCTTGCGCAGTTCGTTTTGGTATTCCTCATCGGTATATTCCAACCGCTTGAAAGTACGCGCAGGATCTACATAATTGCCCGGATTGATGCGCACTTTCTCGGCATAGAGAGCAGCCACTTCTGCCACCTTGGGGTTGAAGTGCACATCAGCCACGAGCGGTACCTGACATCCCTTCCGGCGCAGTACCTCACTGATATCCTTCAAGTTTTCAGCCTCGCGTACCCCCTGTGTGGTAAGGCGCACGTATTCTCCGCCGGCATCCACGATGCGCAGCGTCTGTGCCACACTGCCCTCCGTGTCCGTGGTTGCGGTGGTGGTCATTGACTGTACCCGGATGGGATGATTCCCTCCCAGCGGTGTATTCCCTATTTTTACCTCCGAAGAGGCGCGACGTGTGTAGGTGAACATGAGAGTTGTGAATTACGAGTTACGAATTATGAATTATGAGTTGTGAATTACGAATTCTTTATTAAAAAGCTATAGTCCAGATTACGCAATTCCTCATTGGCTTTCACAATTTTCTCTTTCAGTCCGTCCTTGTAATGGGCGAGGCGGCTGGCAAGGGTCTCATCGGCAAGAGAAAGTATCTCTACAGCGAGGATGGCTGCATTCTGTGCGCCGTTCACACCCACCGTGGCCACGGGGATTCCCGGCGGCATCTGGATGATGCTGAGCATGGCATCCAGTCCGTCGAGCATACCCTTGACAGGCACCCCGATGACAGGCAGGGTGGTGGAGGCTGCAATCACCCCGGGAAGGGCGGCTGCCATGCCTGCTCCAGCAATAATCACCTTGATACCGCGCTCTTTTGCCTCACGGGCAAACTGCTCCACGGCATCGGGAGTGCGGTGGGCTGAAAGGGCGTTCACCTCGAAAGGTACCTGCATATCGTTCAATAACTTACACGCTTTTTCCATAACGGGCAGATCACTTGTGCTACCCATGATAATGCTTACTATTGGTTTCATATTGTCATTTATTTAAACGAAGAATGAAGAATAGGGCTACGCCGGCGGGAATTACGGATTATCTTTTCTGCACTTGTCCCATTCTTCACTCTTCAATTTTCATTCTTCATTCTTCACTCTTCATTTAGAATCACAAAAGTATCGTCCCCCATGCACACACCAGTCCCACGCCGAAGCCGGCAAGCACCTGCAGCAGCGAGTGCTGGCGAAGTATCATACGACTGCTGCCAAGGAGTCCGGCAACAAGGATAACCACACACAGCCAACCGATGGGGTTGTAGCCAAAGATATCGGCAAAGGCAAGCAAGGCGCCCCCCACTCCCCCGATGGCAGCGGTATGGGTAGATATTTTCCACCAGTTGTTGATGATGGCACATACAATCTGCACGATGAGTGCCGCCACCACGATACTGCCCATGAAACGGGGAATACAAAGCTGCTGCATCAGGTAGATGCAGGAGAAATAGCACACGATGGAGATGAGATAGGGAACGGCACGCCGCTCACGCCGCCCCAGTTCGATGAGACTCCACCGTTGGCATTTGCGGTAGAGGTAAATCAAAAAAGTGGGCAGCAATACGGTAAAGAAATACACCAGCAACACCACCTCTATCTTGTACAGCCACGGTAACAGGCTAAGGTAACTGAAGGTGAAGAGCACAGAGAGCCCTATCACCGGCAAATAAAAAGGGGTGAACAGCAGACTGAGTGCCCGTGCGATATAGATGATATGCTTCTGGCGTAACATGAACCTGTAGATTTATTCCTTACGCATACGGGCAGTAGGCAGTGCCAACTGCTCCCGATATTTTGTCACCGTGCGCCTTGCGATGGGAAAACCCCTTTTCTCAAGCAGCAGGGCGAGCTGTTCGTCGCTCAGCGGGTGACGCTTGTCCTCAGCGTCGATAAGTTCACGCAGTTCCGCCTTGATAGTGCGGGTAGACAGTTCCTCACCCTCCTTGGTCACATAGCGTTCGTTAAAGAAGAAGCGCAGGGGGAAGATACCCCAGCGCGTCTGTGCATACTTGCTGTTGCAGACGCGCGACACGGTACTGATGTCCAGGCCTGTCTTCTCAGCAATATCGCGCAGCAGCATGGGGCGTAGCGAACTCTCGTCGCCATCCTCAAAGAAACGGTGCTGCCACTGCACTATCGCCTGCATGGTGAGGGTCAACGTATGACGCCTCATGCGCACAGCATCAATGAATCCCTTGGCAGCATCCACCTTCTTGCGGGTGTAGAGCAAAGCCTCCTTCATCTGCCTGCTCATGCCAGCGGGATTCTCTTTGTATTCCTGCAGCATGTCGGCAAACGACTGCGACACGCACAATTCGGGTATCTCAGCACTATTGAGCGAGAACGATACGGAGCCATCGTCCTGTGTATCCACGATGAAATCGGGTGTTATCTGCTGCAGGTTACGCCCTGTGGTCTCTCCCATGGCAGCCCCCGGTTTAGGGTTCAGTTTGCGTAACTCTTGCGCCAGCGCCTTGGCTTCCGAGGGAGTAAGTTGCATGACCTGGGCTATCTTGTCCCAGTTATTATGTGTAAATTCGTTGAAATAGTCGCTCACCACCGTTGCCATCCGCCGCTTGTCGTCGGATGCCGGTTTGCGGTCAATCTGCAGCAAAAGGCACTGCTGCAGACTGGAAGCCCCGATGCCCGCAGGGTCGAAGGTACGTAGCATGTCAAGCACCTGCTCTACCTCTTCGGTGGTGCAGTCAATATTACGGTAGATAGCCATCTCGTCGGCCAGCAGGTCGGCACTCTTTCGCAATAGTCCGTCGTCGTCGAGCGAGAAGATAAGATATTCCATCACCGACTCCTGCAGAGGGGTGAGAGTGAGTTCAGCCATCTGGTCCTTCAGCAAATCGTAAAAGGAAAGGGTACTGCCATAGACTATCTCTTCGCGCTCAGCATTTCCGTTGCTGCCCCTCGGATACACAGGCAGGTCTTCATCGTCGAGCGCCATATTACTCAGTGCCTCGTCAAGGGCAGAGCGACGTTCCTCCTCCAGTTCGCCGGGGTCGCCGTCATAGCCAGTATCACTGCCACCGTCATCATCGGCATCGTGCAGGGTATCAGTGGCATAATCGTCGGCAACCTCTCCCGGTTGGACAGTTTCCAAAGCAGGATTGTCGTGCATCTCCATATTGATGCGGTCGAGCAGTTGACCGAGAGGCAACTCCACCAACTGTGCCTGCAGCAACTGTTGCTGGGTGAAGTTCTGCATCTGCCTGAGCGTCTGCTCCTGCTTAAGTTCCTGTATCTGACTCTGTGCCATCTGAAAACGGGGTTGTCCTTTGAGATATGCATTGCAAAATTACTGTTTTTTATCGGAATGCAAAGGGAAAAGACAATTATTTTTCCTTTTTCCCACGTTGCCTGACAAGAGCACTTACAGATATCCCCGAAAAGGAATGGCAAAGTGTTGAAACAAAGAAAGTTGCAGATAAAATAGCTCCTTTCGTCCAATGAGAAGCCTAAATTTACTTAATAATAGGTGGAAAATTTGCTCCTTTTACGGATTGTGCGTAAATTTGCAGGCAAATTTTTTTATTTCCGAGCATGAAGAAACATTGCATTGCCCTTTGCATGGTGATAGGGGTTATGGGCGCCTTGGTGTCGTGTGTGAACAACGATGATGAGGAGACGACACTCTATGACGATACCGCCATCACCGCTTTCTCGTTGACATCGGGCACCCAATACAAGCATACCCTCTCATCCAAGGGGGAGGATTCCGTATATACCGTGAGTGCCAATACCCTATTGGCAAACTGTGCCTTTTCCATCAACCATTATACAGGAGAGATAACCAACAAGGACTCATTGCCCGTGGGTATTGACGCATCAAAACTGCTTTGTTCCGTTTCCACCTACCACAACGGCGTGCCCTATCTGGTACCTCTTGAGGCAGGACCGGAGGTGGTATTGCAGACTACCGACACCATCAGTTTCCTTTCAGAGAGACAAATCAGGGTGGTGTCAACAAACGGTCAGAACAGCCGCATCTACACCGTCAAAGTGAATATACACAAGGAAGAGGGCGACGAGTTTACATGGAAGAGGCTGGGCGTGTTCGAACCGCTCAAGGATGCCGAGCTGGTAGAGAGTGCCCTGCTGGGCGACCGCCTGTTGGTATTTGCACTCAAAGGCAATACCACTGAGGTGTATGCCGTGACAACAGGAACCCCTGACACATGGATACGACTGCAGGCAGGACTCACCGCACAAGCCATCAGCAGCAAGGGCGTGGTGCGTGGCGACACCCTTTTCGTGGCAGATGCAGGCAAGGTGATGTACTCGCTCGACGGAGAACACTACGAGACACTTGCCACCACTGACGTGCCTGTGGCGATTCTGGGCAAATCCACCTGCGAACTCTACGGACAGTCGGCAGAAGGATTACCCATGGTATCAACTGACGGCGGACGCACATGGACAGCTGATGCAATAGCCGTAACAGAAAGTGATAACGAAGAAAAGTTGAAGGCACTGCTGCCTACTCACGATATGGACTTCACCTGCATACCCCACCCCGCTCTGGATAGCGCCGACTATGTGCTCATGGCAGGCAACAGAAACCCCGAACTGTCAGACACCAACCCCTACAGGGATGACTGCTACGGCAAGGTATGGCGCAAGGTGGCAGACTATGGTATCAACGCCCGTCCCGGACAGTGGGTATGCATGAACGAAACAGAAGAGCGTCCCCGGCAGTTGCCACGCATGGACAACCTGCAGGTGTTCGGCTACGATAACGTGTTCCTTGCTCTGGGCGGCGAGGGAATAGGCCCCGAGGCACAGCCAGCTTACAGCACCATCTACGAAAGCCGCGACGGCGGACTGACATGGAAGACTTCCTCGCGCTGTACATGGCCCGACGGAATGGACAAGGGACTGCGTATGCTGAGCGTGAGCGTGGACGGATATAATAATGTGTGGTTTGTCTGCTCAGGCACCGGCGAAGTGTGGAAAGGACGACTGAACCGACTGGGATGGAACTGAAAAGCATGAGACTGCTACGCCTGTCTGCACTCCTACTGACAGCCATGCTGTATATAACCGCAGCCGAGGCACAGGACGAACCCGAATACCGTGCCGAGGCAGGTGCGGGAGTGGGAATGCAAGCCTATCAAGGTGATTACGGCGGCTCGATAAGCAAGATGATGCAACCCTGTTTCGGTGCTGTGGGCAAGTACAAGTTCAACCCCCGTATGGCAGTGGCTCTCACCATCTACCACGGCAAGGTGAAGGGAGAACTGAAAAACATCAGCACATGGTATCCACAGAGCGAAGAGATAGCTCCTGAGTTCTCCACCACTCTGACCGACGTGAACGTGATGTTCGAATACAACTTCTTCCCCTATGGAACAGGTAGGGAGTACAGAGGTGCCAAACCCCTCACACCCTTCATCATGCTGGGACCAGGAATGGTGGTGGCAAAGACACCGGGGAAGAGCGTGGCCGCAGGTAGCCTGGTCATAGGACTGGGTGCCAAATACAAAGTAGCGCCAAGAGTGAATATCACCCTGGACTGGGCAATGCACTTCACACTGAGCGACAAACTCGACGGGCTGCAAGACCCCTACGACATCAAGAGTTCAGGAATATTCAAGAACACAGACTGCTACTCTGCCCTAAGAGCCTCAGTGACCTACGATCTATGGGCAAAGTGTCGCACTTGTCATAAAGAATAACTTACAACCACCAAAGACAATACAACAAGCACTCCCCCTCAACAGCGGGGAAGAATAAAAAAACAGACAATATGACCGACGGAAACAGTATAAGAAACAAGGTGCCGCAACACATAGCCATCATCATGGACGGCAACGGCAGATGGGCGGCAGCCCAGGGAAAACCCCGCAACTACGGACACCAAGCAGGCGTGGAGGCAGTACGAAAGATTACGTCAGAATGCACCCGGCTGGGCGTGAAGTTTCTTACACTATACACATTCTCCACAGAAAACTGGAACAGACCCGATGACGAGGTGGCTGCACTGATGGCACTGGTACTCTCATCGCTGGAAGACCAGATATTTATGAAAAACAACGTGCGCTTCAGGGTCATCGGCGACACACAGCGTCTGCCCAAAGCCGTGCAGCAGAAACTGAGGGATACCGAAGAGCACACCGCCGGCAATACAGCCATGACCATGGTGGTGGCTCTCAGCTACTCCTCCAAATGGGAACTGACCGATGCCGTGCAACAGATAGCCCACAAGGTGCAGGGCGGAGAGATGAAACCGGAGGAGATTACGGAAAACACTATTTCCCAGCACCTGACCACCAACTTCATGCCCGACCCCGAACTGCTGATACGCACGGGAGGCGAAGTAAGAATTTCCAACTATCTGTTGTGGCAGATAGCCTACTCGGAGCTTTACTTCTGCGATACCTATTGGCCCGACTTCGACGAGGAGGAACTGCACAAGGCCATCGCCAGCTACAACAGCAGACAGCGCCGCTTCGGAAAGACAGAGGCACAGGTGGAAAAAGAAATGCAAAACACAGCCGACAAGCAGTAGTGCAAGAACAGCACACGAGGAACGAAGAACAAGAAAGTTGACGAAATACAACACAACAATTATATATAATGTATAAGACAATGATGACGAGCGGATGGAAAAGACTGCTGACAATGGCAGCGGTGATGCTCCCGATGCTCTTTACCATAGCGACAAAGGCACAAGACAAGGTAGTGAACCCAGAAATATCTTATGTGGGCACACCACGCCAATGCGAGATTGGCGGAATCCATGTGCAAGGCATCAAAGGATATGACGACTTTGTGCTGGTGGGACTCTCAGGACTGGAGGTAGGACAACGCATCTCAGTGCCTGGAACAGAAATATCAGAAGCCATCCGCCGCTACTGGAAGCACGGACTCTTCTCCAACGTCGCCATTACCGCCGACTCCATCGTGGGCTCCAAGGTGTATCTCTGCATCCACCTTACACAGCGACCCAGAGTGAGTACCATCAACTACAGCGGACTGAAAAAGTCGGAGCGCGAAGACATGGAAGCAAAACTGGGCATCATGAAGGGCAGTCAGATAACGCCCAACATGATTGACCGCGCCAAGATACTGGCAAAGCGCTACTTTGAAGAAAAGGGCTACAAGAATGCAGAAATAACCATCACACAGCGCGATGATGTGACCGGTACCAATCAGGTTATCCTGGACGTTGACGTGGACAAGAAGAGCAAGATGAAGATAAGGCGCATCATCATCGAGGGAAACAAGTACCTGAAAACCAAGAAGATAAAGGGAGGACTATTCAGAAAAGGCGTTCTCACCAAGATGAACGAGGCAGGCAAGATAGGCTCCTTCATGAAAGCCAAGAAGTTCACCGCCGAACGCTACAAGACCGCCAGACAGAACCTCATCGACAAATACAACGAACTGGGTTTCCGCGACATGGAGATACTGGTAGATAGTGTATGGAACCACGACGAGAAGCACGTGAACCTGTATATCAAAATCAATGAAGGACAGCGCTACTACGTGAGAGACATACGCTGGGCGGGCAACACCGTGGTGAACACTGAGTTCCTGAACCGTTCGTTGAAAATGAAGAAGGGTGACGTATATAACCAGACCTTGATAGAAAAGCGACTGAAGACCGATGAGGACGCCGTGGGCAACTACTACTGGAACAATGGTTATGTGTTCTCTAACATCGACCCTGTAGAGGTGAATGTGGTGGGCGACTCCATCGACCTGGAGATGCGTGTGACGGAAGGACCGCAGGCACACCTCAGCCATGTGAACATCTACGGCAACGACCGCCTGTATGAAGAGGTGGTGAGACGAGAACTGATGACCAAGCCCGGTGATCTCTTCTCCAAGGAAGCACTGGTGCGCTCCGTCAGGGAGATTGCTGCTTTGGGCTTCTTTGACCAGGAGAAGATAGACCCGCAGGTGAAGCCCAATATAGAAGACGGTACCGTGGACATCAACTGGAACCTGGAACAGAAGTCGAACGACCAGGTGGAGTTCTCCTTAGGATGGGGACAGACGGGTATCATCGGCCGTGTATCGCTGAAACTCAACAACTTCTCCATGCGCAACCTCTTCGGAAAGAACAAGATGCACCGTGGTATCATGCCCATTGGAGATGGCGAGCAACTGGCACTGAGTGCACAGACCAACGGTACCTACTACCAGTCGTACAGCATCAGCTATTCTGCACCTTGGTTTGGCGGAAAACGCCCTAACTCATTCAGCGTGGGAGCCTTTTACTCCAAACAGACCGATGTGAACAGCAACTACTACAACAGCAGCTGGATGAACAATTATTACGGTTATTACGGTGGCTACGGCAGCTACAATAACTATTACAACAACTATGACAGTTATCTTGACGATGACAAGTACGTACAGTTGCTGGGCTTCTCCTTAGGATGGGGCAAGCGACTGCGTTGGCCTGATGACTACTTCAACCTGTCGCTCACGCTGTCATACCAGCGCTACATGCTGCGCGATTGGAAATACTTCATCATCAGCAATGGTAACTGCAACAATGTCAACCTGGGCATCAACCTGTCGCGCAACAGTACCGATAATCCCCTGTTCCCCCGCTCAGGCTCAGAGTTCCTTGCTTCACTCACCATCACACCACCTTGGTCGCTCTTTGACAACAAGGACTACGAGCACCTGGCCGATGACTACAACGCTGCCAATTACGAGGAAGAACTTCAGGAGAAATACCGCTGGGTGGAATACCACAAGTGGAAATTCAAGACCCGCACCTATACGTCGCTCACATCAGGTCCCAAGTGCTTTGTGCTGATGACCAGGGTTGAATTCGGCTTGCTGGGCTCATACAACAAATACAAGAAGTCGCCTTTTGAGACCTTCTACGTGGGAGGCGACGGCATGAGCGGCTACTCCACCGGCTATGCACAGGAGACCATCGGACTGAGAGGTTACGAGAACGGTTCGCTTACCCCCTATCAGGCACAGGGCTATGCCTACGACCGTTTTACCATGGAGCTTCGCTATCCCTTCATGTTAGGCACTACCACTATCTACGGTTTGGGCTTTGTAGAGGCGGGTAACGCATGGAGCGAGACAAAGAAGTTCAACCCATTCGAGGTGAAGCGTTCTGCCGGTCTGGGTGTACGCATCTTCCTGCCTATGGTGGGTCTGATGGGTATCGACTGGGCATACGGTTTCGACACCACCATCGGTACAGGACAGAAAGGCGGCAGCAACTTCCACTTCATCCTGGGACAGGAGTTCTGACACCGACAGGTCTTTTAACGTGAGATGATGGCATGAAAGAATAAACAATGACAACAAAAAAACAACGACATGAAAAGACTATTGATAAGCATGGTGGTAGCGATAGTGACCCTGCAGGCAAGTGCACAGAAGTTTGCCGTGCTGGATATGGCGTACATCCTGAAGAACATCCCTGCCTATGAGCGCGCCGGCGAACAACTGAACCAGGTGTCAAAGAAATGGCAGGCAGAGGTGGAAGCCCTCACACTGGAGGCACAGACCATGTACAAGAACTATCAGAATGAGGTGGTTTTCCTCTCTCAAGAGCAGAAGAAAGCCCGTCAGGATGCCATCATGGAAAAGGAGAAAGAGGCAGCCGAACTGAAAAAGAAATATTTCGGACCCGAAGGTGAACTGTTCAAAAAGCGCACCGCCTTGATGACACCCATCCAAGAGGAGATATACAACGCCGTGAAAGATATCGCCGAGCTGAGAGGCTACCAGATGGTGCTCGACAAAACGGGCAACAGCGGCGTGATTTACGGCAGTCCGAAAGCTGACATCAGCAACGAAGTGTTACAGAAGCTGGGCTATGGCAGATGATGACGCCGCCAGAAAACCTGGACAGAGACAATAAACGAAAAAAGAATATAACAAACAAATATCAACAATTTAAAACAACAAACGATGAAAAAACTCTTTTTAATGCTTCTGATGTGTGCCCCTTTGGCTGTTTTTGCACAGAAGTTCGGACATGTGAATGCTCAGGAAATCATTCAGGTAATGCCTGAATACCTCAAGGCAAAGACAGAAATTGACGCTTTGCAGCAACAGTATGAGGCAGACCTGAAAGGCATGCAGGACGAGTTTACCAAAAAAGTGAAGGACTACGAAGACAATGCCAAGACACTGCCCGAGAACATCAGGACCCGCCGCGAACAGGAACTTACCGAGATGCAGCAGAAGATACAGCAAAGCTACCAGGACAACCAGCAGGCCCTTGCCAAGGCTTCACAGGAAAAGATGCAGGCCATCACCTCCAAAGTAATTGAAGCCATCAAGACTGTGGGTCAGAACGGAGGATATGTGTATATCATGGACGTAGCTGGTGGTGTACCCTATATCAGCACTACCCTGAGCACTGATGTGACGGCACAGGTGAAGACCCAGCTCGGATTGAAATAAGCAATATACAATTTTTCAGCCGGTATTACTGTCCATAGTGGTGGTATGCCGGCTTTGTTTTACCGTATGAAACACCTTTTGTTATTGATAGTGTGGATGGTGGGCATTCCCTTGGCAGCACAGACTGTGGTACCTCTCGGCAACAGTGGGACAACCGCCACAACAGAACAGGCATCTGTGCTCAAATTCGGCTACATCAGTTATGAACAGGCACTGAGGCAGATGCCCGAATATGCCAACGTGCAAAACCAGCTGCAACAGTTAAAGGCCAAGTACGATGAAGAAACGATGCGTGTGGCACAGGAGTTCAACGAAAAATACGAGGAATTTCTGGAGGGACAGGCAACCTTTCCCAAAGCTATCTATCAGAAAAGACAACTGGAGTTGGAAGAGCTGATGAACCGCAATGTGACTTTCAAACAAGAGAGTCTTCGATTGTTGAAACAGGCAGAACAGGAAGCTATGATGCCACTGCACGAACGCATGGCGCAACTTTTACGCATCATCGCCGAAGACAGAGGCTATGCCTTTATCATCAACACTGATGGCAATGCCTGTCCGTACATCAATCCCGCGCAAGGTGAAAACCTGCTACCCATCGTCACTGCCACCCTACAGAAATAAATGAAACCAAGCACCTCTCCCGGTCCGATAGGCATCTTTGATTCCGGTTATGGCGGTCTGACCATACTCAACGGCATCCGACGGTTGCTACCCCGATACGACTTCCTGTATCTGGGCGACAATGCCCGTGCACCCTACGGTCCGCGTTCGTTTGATGTGGTATATGAGTTCACCCGCCAGGCAGTAGTGAAACTGTTTCAAGAGGGATGCCAACTTGTTATCCTGGGCTGTAACACCGCATCTGCCAAGGCACTACGTACCATCCAGCAGAACGACCTGCCCCGCATCGATGCCCGCCGACGTGTGCTGGGTATCATCCGCCCCACGGCAGAGGTTATCGGTTCGCTGACCAAGAGCCGTCATGTGGGCGTGCTTGCCACAGAGGGTACTATCAAGAGTGAGAGTTATGCCTTGGAGATAAAAAAATTATTCCCCGACATCGTGGTCAGCGGAGTAGCCTGCCCCTTCTGGGTGCCCTTGGTGGAGTACAATGAGGCCGATAGTCCCGGTGCCGACTATTTCGTGAAGAAACGCATCGACCAACTCATGGCTACTGACCCTGCCATCGATGCTATCATTCTGGGCTGTACCCATTATCCCCTGCTGATGCCGAAAATCAGAAAATATGCCCCTGCCCATGTGCGTATCATCGCCCAAGGAGACTATGTGGCAGATAGTCTGCAGAAGTATTTCAAGCGCCATCCCGAGATGGAACAAGCCTGCTCCAAGCAAGGTACCGTGCGCTATCTCACCACCGAGAATCCCGACAAGTTCAGGGAGTCGGCACAGCTGTTTCTGCACGAACATGTAGAGGTGAAAACCATCACCTTGGGCACGTAAAACACAAAAAGTTGTCACAAGCTATCCCTGATTATCGTTAAAAACCTAACTTGCACTGACACAGACAGAGTGTAGGACACAATAATAGAGAAAAGAAAAAACAAATACAGAATTCCTAATAATTACTAACAATGAAAAAAATCTTTACTTTCATCGCTCTCATCATTTGTTTCGTTGGTGTGAGTGCAGAGGATTACAAATCAAAGACTTGGGCTCAAATATGCTCAGGAGTGATGGACACAGAATGGTATGGCAGTGCAGAGGCTATCAGTGTGGCTGATACCCTTCTCGGAGTGCAGAAAACAAATGGAGGATGGATGAAGAACGACCAGTTCCATAATCTCACCGCCACCGAACTTTCTGCCAGAAAAGCACTTGATGGCACAGACGGACGTAGCGCACACTCATGTTTCGACAACTATGCCACGACACAGGAGATGCGCTTCCTTGCCAAAGTCTATAACCAAGCGAAACTGCAACGCCACCTTGATGCCTTCAAAAGGGCCCTCAACCTTATTTTCACCGCAGGAAATAGCCTGAAAGGCGGTTGGGGACAGTATTGGCCGCTTTCAGACGATAAATACAGTTACCAGAACTATATCACGTTCAACGATGACCTGATGACCAATATGCTGCGCATCCTTCAAGAGATTTACGAGGAGAAGGGTGACTTCAACGGACTCGTGGACGAAGACACTCGCACAAGATGTAAGGAACAGTGGGAAAAGGCTTTGGAATGTGTTCTCAACTGCCAGATAAACGACAACGGAGTAAAGGCAGGATGGTGTGCACAGCATGACCCGGAAGATTTTCTTCCTACTGAAGGGCGCCCGCACGAATTGCCTTCTGTCAGCGGCTCTGAGTCAGCCACCCTTCTCTCTTATCTTATGAGTATCAATAAGCCTTCAGAGCAGTTGCAGCAGTGCATCACATCTGCTGTGGAATGGTTCAAAGCACATAAGTACAAAGAGAATGCTGCCATAGAGGACTATACCAATGCCAATGGAGAGGACGATCGTCACATCATAGAGAAAAGCGGTTCCAACCTTTGGGGACGTTTCATCCAGATAGGCGGAGAAAGCGGCAAGGCCATCTACAACAAGTTCTACAACAAGCTGAAGGAAAGGGGAAAGACGCGCGCACACCACACCACTGGCTATGTATATTATGAATACCAGATACTCGAAGCATCCTACGATGCAGAGAAGGAATACCAGCCCATCTTTGCCATCTACACCAACGACTATCCCGAACTCTTCTATCGTCATCTCTACAACTACGACGATACCTCTGATGCAGCAGACAAGTACGGTCAAACTGTTGCCACATCTTTGAAGGCAACCAATCGCCGCAGCTACCAGTACCTTGGCAGCTGGCTCGATGCCACCATCAAGGCCTACGATTTGTGGAAAGCGAGGGTTGACGCAGAGAATGAGGCCGGTGACTACGAGACCTTTGTCATCTCGTCTGAAACATACAGTTCAGAGAATCCTACATATACATGGAACTTCCAGAATGGTTTCAGCATCAGCACCAATGAAAAGGCTTATGCCGCAGGCCAGAACAGTACGGTGAAGTATTCCGTTGCAGATTACACCATGGCCATCCCCACCGGCAAGCGTGTGGAGAAAGTCCACTTTGCAGGATATGATAATTATGCCGGAACAGACTCCTACATCAAGAGTCTCAACGGCGAGAAGTTCACTGATACGCAGTATGTTTTTCCCGCAAAGGAGACAAGCGGTACAGAACACTACGTTTCGCACATCGTTCCGCTCTCTTCTCCCGCCACAGGCACCCTGACTTTCTCCATTGGAGGCAAGCAGACCTGCCTCATCATTACCGTCTATTGCAGTGCTACTGAAAAAAACATCTCTCTCCCTGCTGAATACACCTATTCTACCTTCAGCTCTACAGCTGCACTCGACTTTACGGACAATTCTGACGTGGAGGCATACACCGCAAAGGCTAACGGCAGTACTGTAACGCTGACAAAGGTGGAAAAGGTGCCTGCCAATACCGGTCTGATATTGAAGAAACTGGGCGATGCCACCACCGCCACCATCGCCACTGTGCCCATGGTTGAGAGTGTTGATGCGATTGCAGACAATGACCTTGTGGCTGTGACCACACCCGTAACGGCGGAAGAATTGATTGCTGCCGGCAACGCATACATATTGGTGAGCGACACTCAGTTTGCCAAGGTGGTTGAAGGTGCCTCCGGTGAGCTGGCAGCAGGCAAGGCTTACCTGAGATACAGCAACAAGAACAATGCTCCCATGATGCTTTCCTTCGGCGAGGCCGCATCAGTGAACGGTGTACGGATGAAGGCTGCACAGACAGACAACGCCATCTACAACCTGCTGGGTATTCGCGTGGACAAGCCCACAGCGAAGGGACTATACATCATCAATGGCAAGAAACATCTGTACAAATAAGCCAAACTGATTTATAAACCTATAAACAAGAAAAGACATGAAAAGGAATTATATAAAGCCCTCTGTTGAGGTATGGACAGTGGAATCGTCGGCATTGATGCAGATGAGCATGGATGGCGAATTCAATGGTAACCTTGGTAGTGCTCACGCATCCTCATTTGGCGATGAACTCTTCGACGGGCAATAGCCTCAAAGACGAAGACGATATATAAATATTCAGTCTTCAGAAGTTATCAATATCGGAAAGTTAAGGATGTCTCGAATTTTCGGGGAAGTTAAGGAATTTAACTTCCCCATTATATTTTCTCTTTTAACTCCTCACCAATCAGCCTTTTGGAAAAATACTTCACAGGATACCACACTGCCAGAAAGCCACTTGCCAATACAGTAACAAAAATGATGAGAATGTCTTCGGCATGAACGCTCACGGGATAGGAGTCGATGATGAACGAACCGCTGCTGCGCCCCAGTCCTACGATACCAAAAGTCTGTTGCAGCCAGCAGAGCAGCAGTCCCAGCACAATGCCAAGTACGGCTCCCACAAAGGATATCAACCTGCCTTCAAACAGAAACACCTGTACTATCTGCCTATTGCTGGCACCCAGATTGCGTAGCGTCATCACATCCTTTTTCTTGTCAATCATCAGCATGGACAGACTTCCGATGATGTTAAGACAAGCCACCACAAGGATAAAGGTAAGGAAACTAAAAGCCATCAGTTTCTCTATCTTCATGATGTTGAAGGTATCTTCCTGCTGTTCAAATCTGTCTTTCACCATAAAGCGGTCGCCTGCAATACGCTTGATTTCCGATTTCACCTCCTCAAAATTGCTGCCCGGCTTCAGACGCAGTTCCAATGCGCTCACCATGCCCTGCATGTCAAACAGACGGCGTGCAAAATGGATGTTGGTAAGTATATAGTTCTTGTCGTACTTCGCCTGTTTCACGCAGAAAAGCACTCCGGGCGAATAGAGCTCGTCAGTGACAAAGCAATCGTCTGGATTGAACATGTCAAACTGTCCGTCGCGCCGTGGAGCATAGATGTTGAGAGGGTATTTGAAACTATAGCCCATGCCCAGCACCTCCGCCACCCGGATTCCCAGGATGCCATAGCTGATATCTGCCGCCTGCAGTTCGTAGTTGCCGTCGCCCTGCAATATCTCACGAACATGTGTCAGACTGTCAAAATTATCCTGCACACCCTTGATGGTCACCATGGTCTGCCTGTCGCCATACACGGCAAGTGCCATATCCTCCACTGTCTCTGTTGCCACCTGTATCTGCGGCAGCGCCTTTATCTTCTCCAATGCCGGTTCATCAGCAGCCACCGACTTTCCCTTGGCAGGCACCACCTTCAACTGCGGGTCAAAGGCAGTGAAAAGTGAAGCCACCAAGTCGTGGAATCCGTTGAACACGCTCAAGGTGACCACCAGCGCCATAGTGGCAATGGTGACACCCGTGACACTGATGCCGCTGATAATATTGATGACATGTGTGCTCTTGCGGGAGAACAGGTACCTGCGGGCAATGTAGAAGGGAAAATTCATGTGCTATTCTTTCAGCAGGGCATCTATGCGCTCTATATAGTCCAGCGAATCATCCACAAAGAAGCGCAGTTCGGGGATGATGCGCAACTGATGGCGCACCTTGGTACCCAGTTCATAACGGATGGACTTCTCGTTGGCTGCAACGTTCTTGATGATTTCCTCTACCCTCTCGCTGGGGAAGATGCTCAGATAGGCAGTGCAGATGCTCAGGTCGGGCGACACCTTGGTGCGCGTCACCGACACCATCACACCATGCATCATCTGAGTCTGTCGCTGAAAGATGATACTCAGCTCCTTTTGCAGCAGTCGCGCAATCTTATTCTGTCTGGTTTCTTGCATAATAATAACATTATTTCTGTTGCAAAGGTAACGCTTTTAAATGAAATAAGGCTATCTTTGCAAAATATGAACGCAAAAATGTTATGTATGGCAGCGATGGCTCTGATGGTATCGTGCGCCTCTGTGAAGAAGACTGCTTCTTTGGACATGCTCAACGGTGAATGGAATATCGTGAAAGTCAACGGCAAAGACATTACTGCCGTACAGTTGGATAACCGCGCTTTCATTGGATTTGACGTGTCAGCCAGGCGCGTGTATGGCTGTGCCGGTTGCAACCGCATGACAGGAGCTATGCAAGCAGATGCCGCCACAGGCACCCTGACCTTTGACGACAAGATGGCAATGACACGTATGATGTGCCGCAACATGGAGGTGGAGCAGCAGGTGGTGGAGGCCATGACCAAGGTGACAACCTACCAGACTACCAAGACCGGCTTGTTGCTGAAAGACAAGGAAGGCAACATAGTGCTTGAGCTAAACCGACATAACCAATAGTCACATTTTTTTTGTGGGGAAACATATTTTACGGTATCATTTCACATAGGTACCGTAAATGCATAATACGGTGGAAAAATTAGGATAATACGTAGATTTTTTGTGTTATATTGAAAATATTTATTAAATACTCGGGTTATTTCATTAAATTTTTAAAAACTCCATATCATTGCAAAAGAGAATTAAATTCTTTGAAATACATTTGTAACCTGAAATCTAATAGATTCGTAAGAACACGTAAAAAGTAAGACTAATCCCAATTCTATTAACCTAAAAAAACAAATTATGGTACAACAAATCAAAAAAGTATCCATGACTTTGCTCATGTCCATGCTTTGTCTGCTGGTATATGCACAGAAGACAATCCATGGCACCGTGAAAGACGCCACAGGCGAACCTATGATTGGTGTGAGCATCGTTGCTGGTAGTACAAACGGAACAGTGACCGACATTGAAGGCAAGTTCACCCTTCAGAAAGTCACTCCAGCCACTGTTCTTAATGTATCTTATGTGGGCTTTCTTTCACAGCAAGTGAAAGTAGGCAATCAGACAAACATCGACATTGTGCTCCAAGAGGATGCCAACAAGCTCGATGAACTCGTGGTTATCGGTTATGGCGTGGTGAAGAAGCGCGACCTTACCGGTGCCGTATCATCCATCAAACCTGCTGACATACAGAATGTGGCAGCAGCCAACGCCATGCAGGCCATGCAGGCAAAGATTCCCGGAATGGACCTGCAGCAGAACGATGGTCAGGCTGGCAGCGGTGTGAGCATCAACCTGCGCGGTGCACGCTCTCTGCTTGCTTCCAACGACCCGCTGATTCTTGTGGACGGTGTAGCCTATGGCTCTACCCTCGACCTCAACCCCTCTGATATCGAGTCGATGGAGGTGTTGAAGGATGCTTCCTCTACCGCCATCTACGGTACACGCGGTGCCAACGGCGTGATTATCATCACCACCAAGCGAGGCAAGAGCGGCAAGACCAAGGTGAACTTCAACATGTACAACTCATGGAACAGTGCCACACAGAAAGCCAACCCCATGTATGGCGACCGTGAGGTGCAGCGCATGGTGGACAAGGCCAAGTATGCCAAGGACTACAACGACTGGGTGGCTTCGGGCTTCACCGAATGGGGCAACAATGCAGTGGGCGTGGAAGACGTGCTCACCGAGACTCTGGCCGACGGCACACCAACCTTAGACATATACAAGAACAAGACCTACACCGACTGGGCTGACCTGATTCTGAAGAACTCCACCTCACAGAACTACGAGCTCTCTGTTTCGGGCGGTAACGACAAGACCAACTTCAACGTGTCGCTCGGTATGCTCAACGACCGCGGCTTGATGAAGAACGACCAGCTGAACCGCTACAACGGAAAAATCAACATCGACCACCGCATCGACAACATCTTCAAGGTGGGAAGCAGCCTGCTGTTCACCTACAAGAGCAACGACAAGCGCAACTCGGGCGTTTATTCACAGTCATTGAAGATGACCACCGTGACACACGCCTACCTGAACGACGGCGAAATCAACAAGACCCCCAACCCCTGGTATGCCGCCCACTGCAGCCCCGTACTCGATGATGTGGAGGGTGCCTACCAGAACAATATCGAGAGCACACGCTTCTTCGGCAACGCATACCTGGAAGTGGCTCCCATTGCAGGTCTCACCTTCCGCTCGCAGTTTGCGGTAGACCGCCAGGACTCTCGCAACGGCCTGTATCAGGACTATGAGAGCCAGCCGCGCTTCCAGAGCCCCTCTACCAGCTTTATCCGCCAGATAAAGAGCAACTCTACCGGCCTGACCTGGGACAACACCATCAACTACATGACCGACTTCGGACAGTCGAAGCACAATCTTACCGTGCTGTTGGGACATGAGTTGACACAGGACATCACCGAGTCGAGCACCGTGGAGGGCGATGCCGGAGCTACACACTACTACCAGAGTGCCTTCTACGACCTGTCGAAGATTGCTTCTCCCAAGGCCACCAACACCTATGTGAAGACAAGCATGCTCTCTTTCTTCGGACGTGTGAACTACTCCTTTGCCGACAAGTATCTGTTCACCGCTTCTCTGCGTGCCGACGGTTCTTCCACCTTGGCCAAGGGTCACAAGTGGGGCTACTTCCCCTCTGTGGCAGCAGGATGGCGCATCATCGAAGAGCCCTGGATGGAAGGCAGCAAGTCATGGCTGAGCAACTTGAAGCTCCGCGCTTCATGGGGTCTCTCGGGCAACGCTGCCATCGAAGCCTACTCTACCCTGGCCACCCTCAGCTCACTGAACACCTATTATAACTTCGGCGGAAGCGACATCGCAGGAAAGATACCCAGCAACATCTCCAACGAGGAACTGACATGGGAGAAGACCTCTTCCATCGACTTGGGACTTGACTTCGGTTTCCTGAACGGAAGAATCAGCGGTAGCGTGGATGTGTATTGGAACAAGACTTACGACCTGCTTTGCTACCGCACCGGTCCTTCTTCATCCGTATTCCCCACCGTAATCGACAACATCGGCAAGACCAAGGGCATGGGTATCGAAGCCTCTTTGATGGCAGACATCATCCGCCTGAAGGACTTCGACTGGACTGCCAACGTGAGCTACACCCACTTCAAGGATGAGATAACAGAACTCACCGGCAGCGCTGACAAGTATATCAACGGTACCGACAAGAGCCTGTTCGTAGGCGAGCGCGTGCACAACTTCTACGACTATGAAGTGGCTGGCATCTGGGGCATCGGCGAATACCAGCAGTATGTGAATGACTACAATGCCGCACATCCCGATAACCAGATTGCCGACTACACCAAGGACGGCTACGGCACACCGGGTTCTCCACGCCTTGTGGACATGGATGGCAACGGTGTCATCGACTCTGACGACCGCCGCACTTACCAGCAAGACCCCGACCACGTGATTGGCATGACCAACACCTTCACCTACAAGAACCTGTCGCTGAGCGTACAGCTCTACGCACGCCTGGGCGGCTACATCGCCTACGGCATGAACGAGCAGCTGAACTACGAGAGTGCCAACTGGGGCGACATCGACTACTGGACACCCGAGAACCCAGGTGCCAAGTTCCCCAGCCCGGGCTTGAACTCTACCGCCAACAAGCTGTACTCCAACTATAAGTCAGCATTCCGCTACGAGAAGGCAGACTACCTGAAGATTAAGGACGTCACCTTGTCGTACAACCTGCCCCAGTGCCTGTTGGGCAAGGTGGGCATCAGCAACTGCCGCGTATATGGCTCTCTGAAGAACTTCTTCACATGGAGCAAGATAGACAACTATGACCCCGAGCGTGGCGGCAGCATCTCATTCCCCATGCAGAAGCAAGTGGTACTGGGTATCAATCTCGAATTCTAAAAAGCATAAAGCAAGACAATTATGAAAACAAACAAATATATCTTGTTGGCCATGTCACTGCTGACACTTGGCACAACTTCATGCTCTGACTTCCTGGACGAGGACAACAAGGTGGGCGAAACTGCCGACCTGACCTACGGCACCAAATCGGGAGTTGAAGGATTGCTCGCCGCCAGCTACTCCTACACCCGTGGCTGGTATGGCAAAGAGGCCGGATTAGGCCTGAGCGAAATGGGCACCGACCTGTTCTACTACGGATATGACAACAAGCAGAAGTCACTCTGCTCTTACTCCTTCGATGCTACCGCATTGGAGAACAACGTGGCCAACAACCCCAGCCTGGACCACTACTGGGAGATGTTCAACAGCGCCGTGGACGTGACCAACAATGCCATCAAGTACATCGGCGAGTCAACACAATTAGGCAACAGGCAGGGCCAATACTCCGCAGAAGCACTGTTCCTGCGCGCCTTCTACCACTTCCACATGGTGAACATCTGGGGTGCCATTCCCTACAAGACCGAGCCTGCCGTGAAACAGGAACTGAATCCCGTGCGCACTCCCGAGAACATCGTGTATGGAGGCATCCTGCAAGACCTCGACCAGTCTATCGCCATGTTCGAGGCAGCCAACTACAAGACAAAGAACGAAGGCCGTGCCAATTACTGGGCTGCCAGGGCTTTGAAGGCCCGCGTGCTGCTCTACGCCGCCTCTTGGCTGCAGGGACAGTTGGGTCAGGGCATAGGCGGCAACCCCACCTATGCAGGCATGGACAAGAACGCACTCTACCAGGCTGCCATCGACGAGGCAGATGCCGTGATGGGTGCTTCCGACTATGCTTCACTCTACCCCAACTACCAGGACATGTGGTACATGGAGAACGAGTCATATACCACCAACAAGGAGGCTCTCTTCGGCGTGACCTACTCTGAAGACCTGAAGACCACCGTGAACTGTATTCCCAAGCGTCACCGCACCAGCGACGGAGAAGCAATGGACTACAACAGCCTTATCACCCGTACCGGCTACAGCCGCGGCGGAAGTGCCATGCTGCTGATGTTCGTGTCGATGTGGAACAACGGTGCCACTGACGTGGGCAACAACAAGGTGAACAACACCACTGCCTTCATACGTCCCAACACCTCGGCCAACTTCGAGTTGCCCAGCAAGCTCACCGGTGCGAAAGTGAGCGTGGTGGAGAAATACTCTCCCTACGGACGCGGATTCACCCGCTACCTGCCCTCGCTGCGCCTGTGGCAACTGTTGGAAGAGCACCGTGCCACCGACCAGCGCGTGGAGGCTACCCTGCTCGACCACTATGACGTGGCAAGTGCTGACCTCTACGGCAACGCACCCAAATATCCCCAGATGAAGCAGGACACCCTGATTTACTACTGCTTTGAGGACGGCAACTCTGCTGCCGGACAGGCCAAGCAGGCATGGGCCAAGGACAAGTACCGCATCCAGTTTGCTGCCGGTGGAGACATCCCCGTATATACCAGCATGGATCCCGCTACTGCCCTGCCCACCGAGGCAGCCAAGAAGGTGTCTGACGTGTATGGCGATGACCGCTACAACACCTACAAGGTGGGTGGATGGTGCTCGTACCCCGGCATCAAGAAGTTCCTGGACTTCTACAAGGGCGGAATCAACACCGAATATCCCTGCCACGACATCTCCAACCGCGACGCTATCGTGATCCGTCTGCCCGAGATGTATCTCATCAAGGCAGAGGCTCAGGTAGCTTTGGGACAGCCTGGTCTAGCCATGACCACCATCAACGCCCTGCGCTCGGTACGCGCCAAGGCAGGTACAGACAACACGCTGCAAGGCAATGCCGACCTCGACATCGTGCTCAACGAGCGTGCCATCGAACTCTGTGGCGAGCAGATGCGCTGGTTTGACCTGAAGCGCACCGGCAAGCTGTATGACTATGTTATCAAGTACAACGCACAGGCTTCGCCTGCCATCAAGGGAGACGCCACCAAGAAGAAGTTCTTGTATCGTCCCATTCCTCAGAACGAAATGGATGCTGTACAGAACTTCACTACTGAAGTGGGCAGCACTACCGGTTTCTGGCAGAATCCTGGCTGGTAATGATATAGTCGTTTGAACAACGCCTGACAATCAAGTGGGGCATATCACGGAAACACTGCCGGATATGCCCCATTTTTACGACATTCAGAAAAAAGGTAACTATTCAGCCGTACTGAATCTCTATCAGGATGAATGTCTGGTCAGGTCAAGAAACATCGTCAAAAAATGAAGGTACCTTCATGAGCCAACGCAGGTACCTTCATGAGCCAACGAAGGTACCTGCGTTTTTTCTGAATGTTTTTGCCTTGACTATGACTGAATTTACTTCACAGATTACTTGTTTATTTACTACTTTACTTCACATATCCTGAATAGTTACAAAAAAGAATACCCATACCAAAAACATCCCGAAAGGAACCAAATACCTTCCGGGATGCTTCGTGTATATAGATGCAGTTTATTTACTCTGCAGACTCCTCTGTTTCTGCTTCAGCCTCACGGGCACGGAAACTGTCGAGGTCGGCAGCAGTCATGCCCATGATGTAGGCGTGGTGTGCGGCACACTCTGCCTCGGCATGGCGTACAAATACCTGCACGCTCTTGCGGAAGAGTTCGGGAGCACGTGTGGCATCCTCCAGCAGCAGGTTTGCCATGATGATGTCGGCAGTCATCTCGTAGAGGCGACGTGCCAGGAAATCCTGCAACTCCTGGTTGTTCTGCTCCTTGACGTAGTTGAGAGCCTCTTCATAGAGAGCCACCAGTTTGGCGATACGCTCACGCATGGGGGCTGCGCAACTGCAGATAGGACGCTCCATCAGCTCCTTGATGATGCCGAGGTAGGTGCCATTGGTAATATAACGGATGGCTGCCACCACCTGCAACTGGGTAGTACCCTCGTAGATAGAGAAGATACGTGCGTCGCGATAGAGACGCTGACTCTTGTATTCCATAATAAAGCCAGAACCGCCGTGAATCTGGATGGCATCGTAGGCATTCTGGTTGGCATACTCGGAGTTCATACCCTTGGCAAGAGGAGTAAAGGCATCTGCCAGACGTGAGTATTTCTTCTGCTCTGCACGCTCCTCGGGTGTGAGTTTACGCTCACGGGCAATATCGTCCAGCGCCTTGTAGATATCTACGTAACGGGCTGTCTGATACAGAATAGCACGGCCTGCATCCAGTTTTGCCTTCATGCGGCTCAGCATGTCATAAACTGCGGGGAAGTCGATAATGGCAGTATCAAACTGTTTGCGCTCCTTGGCGTATGCCAATCCCTCGTTGTAGGCAGCCTGGCTCACACCCACGCTCTGTGCGGCAATACCAAGACGGGCACCGTTCATCAGTGCCATCACATACTTGATAAGTCCCATGCGGGTACTACCGCAGAGTTCGCACTTGGCATTCTTATATACAAGTTCGCAGGTAGGTGATCCGTGAATACCTAACTTATGCTCGATGTGGCGCACTGTGACACCGCCATCGCGCTTGTCGTAGATGAACATCGAAAGTCCGCGACCGTCGTGTGTGCCCTCTTCAGAGCGGGCAAGCACCAGATGGATATCAGAGTCGCCGTTGGTGATGAAGCGCTTCACGCCGTTCAGTCGCCAGCAGTCATTCTCCTTGTCATAGGAAGCCTTGAGCATCACACGCTGCAGGTCGGAACCGGCATCAGGCTCGGTGAGGTCCATCGACATGGTTTCTCCGGCACACACACGGGGGATATACTTCTGGCGCTGTTCCTCAGAACCAAACTCATAGAGAGTCTCTATACAGTCCTGCAGCGACCAGATGTTCTGGAAACCGGCATCAGCCGATGCCACTATCTCAGAAGCCATGGAGTAAGGAGTGATGGGCATATTCAATCCACCGTATTTTCTCGGCATAGACACGCCCCACAAGCCCGCCTTACGAGTAGCTTCCAGGTTGTCGAAGGTTTTGGAAGCATACACCATGCGTCCGTCAACGAGATGTGGGCCTTCGAGGTCCACGTCCTCTGCATTCTGTTCGATGATGTTTGCAGCGATGTCGCCTGTAATTTCAAGCATCTGCTTGTAGTTCTCGATAGCATCATCGAAGTCAACGGGAGCGTCGGCATATTCAGCTGCATCCGCAAACCCACGTTCTTTCAGTTCAACGATGCGTTTCATTTCCGGATGATTCAAATAAAATTCAAATTCTGGATGGTCACTATAATAGTTTGCCATTTTCTTTTTTTTTAAGGAGTTAAGGAGTTAAGGAGTTAAGGAGTTAAGCCAAATGTGATGGCATAGAACTGCCTACCTTAATCCATGTCATATTTGGTTGCTGAAGTTATTTTCCTTCATTCCTTTACAATAAGCATTCAAAAGTTTACTAACTTCCTCTATCGCATTATTCATATAATCGAAAGCTTCAATGCTAATGTATTCCAAATCTTTTGATAATAAAATGTAGTAGCGACATTCTTCTAGACTTCCTTGTGCAATGTTCATAAAATGAAGTTTGTCTTTTGTTGACAATTTCTTATATCCCTCTGCGAAATTGGCAGGTATAGAAACTGCTGCACGCTGGAATTGTGACGAAAGCCCATATTTCTCAAAATCAGGAAATTTTCGTGTCAAACGATATACGTTGACAACGAATTGGTGGGCTTTTTGCCACACTTTGATTTCTTTGAATGAGTTTGTCGCGTTCATATTATCATATCTTTACGAAGTATCGGGTAAGAATAAGCATTTGGCTTAACTCCTTAACTCCTTAACTCCTTAACTCCTGATTAATACCATAAATTACTTATTATTCTGTTTATAATACTTGATGAGTTTCGGAACGACCTCCTCAACCG
>JBJEKQ010000099.1:0-32361 GCA_051878715.1 Prevotella sp. | reverse complement strand
GCTTACATAATCTCTCGCTCTCCCTCCACTAATACGCTTCGTTCTGTGCCCTATAAACGGGAGTGAACGAAAAGGGGGTGAAAAAACCCTGGTTTCCCGAACGGTTATTGAACGGGAATGGACGGAAAACGGAAAAACGGGTGCCACTCCGCCACGTCATCGGGAGTCTGCTGCCTTTACCTACGTGCAATGACCTTCCCAAGGACACGTGACGGACTGGCGATGCACCATCGCCGCCGGCCTGACAACGTTCCTATACCGAACTCACGCTCTGTTACGAGAGCGGAAAGGTTATCTGCAGATAAACTTCTTGCCGCCGCGGATATACATGCCACCCTGTTTCATCACATCCACCTTACGTCCCGTCAAGTCATAGACAGGAGCATCCATATTGAACGGTGCAGGATTGGTGAGGTCGTGGATGCCATCTGACATGGCATCCACCTTGACATTCAGATAGTCTATACGGCAGCGCATCTTGCCATCCACATAGAAATCGGCACGTATCTCGTCCCCTTTTGTCAACTTGATCTGCTGTGAAGCCTCATGGGTGACCATGGCATACGACTTCTTGTCACCATTCCATGATTCGAGCAACTGATTGTTTACGAAGATGAAGAAGCCCGCTGCACCGGAAGTCTCGTTCCAATAGGTAAGACTCAATGTGCAAGTGGCATCAGGCCCGTCCCATATACCGGTGAGCGAGCCCGGACCTGCCTCACCTACGGTGGCATAGTTGCCCGATGACTGGTACCATGAGCCGTCGGAATATTCCTTATATACGTATGCACTGCGTGCCAAATCCTCCGCCTCGGTTTTTCCCTCGGGCATCAGTACAGCCGGTGAGGAGAAACTCCACTCATCGCCTTTTATCTCCGTGCCGTCTGAGGTAATCACATCCACACGCCACAGATAGTCGGCGCCATAGTTCAGATAGCCCGGATTGACAAAGGTGTTCGTGGTGGTGCCCACCGGCAAGACGGCCTCAGCACCATCGGGTTCAGAAACATACACCCTGTACTCCTTGGCATCGAATGCCGGTCTCCATCTCAATGTCATAGGTCCACATGCCTGTTTCTCTGCCACAGCCTCATGCATCTGCGCGTTTGCATCCCCATCAGCAGGATAGGGTTTGGAAGCCTTCTCAGTTGCAGTGGTAAAGGCATACATCGGTGTGAAGCAGGATGAGTTATCCTCAAAAACGGTTTGCACTTTCCAGTAATAGGTAGTACCGGGTTGCAAGGCTATCCTTCCCGGAGCAGTTCCATTGCTCGATGCCTCGGCATTGTAAACCAGCGTGGCAGGCGTATTGCCTATCCACACCCTTGTCTCCTTGACATTCTCCAGCGGTCCCCACAGCAAGCGGGCATCGCAAGCCACATCCGTTGCTCCGTTTCCCGGCCACAGGATTGCCTCTTTTTCCAATCCTTCTTTAGGTCCGGCATGTTCGGCAACCAAAGACGGCAGAGAACTTGCCTCATCGAGCAGATGGCTGTAGGCATAATACTTGCCGGGCACAAACGAGGTTCCCGTGGGCTGGTTGAGAGGTGATGAGCCCAATGTCTTTCCAAAATAACTGCCATTCTCTCCTATCTCACCATACGAAGCATCGTGAGAGGTGGCAGAATACATCTGGTTGAAAGGTTTATTGGCATTGGCAGAGAAATAGTTATTCTCAGACAGCACCTTTGCCTGCGTGTGTGTGCCTATGCAATAGCTGGAAATGTCTTCATAATAGTTGTTAAACACATGCCCCAATCCGTAGCCCACACGGGGATTGCGCTGTGTGGTTCTCACAAATCCGTTGTGATGGTAAGTGAGCCTTATCTTCCCATTGTCTTCATAGTGCATGGTGCCGCTGTTGCACACCGATACCTTGTCGTGGTCGTGAAACCTGTTCCATGAAGCCGTGAGATAACTGCTGCCGATGGTAAAGTCGAGAAGTCCGTCCCAATCCTCTTTTTCGTTGTCGTGCTCGCTCGACAGGTCGCAATGGTCCACCCACACATGATGGGCCTCACGACAGGCGATGGCATCGGGGTCGGCGTCAAAGATGGTTAGGTTACGGATGATGATATTCTCCTTGCCCTTGATGTCCAAGCCTATGCCATACAATGTAGCATCGGTTCCTGCCCCCACAATGGTCTTGTTGGAACCCACAGAGATGATGTCTTTCTGCCTGTTCACTCCCGTGCCTTCCAGTTTGCCTTCGAGTATCACCACCCTGGGCTCGTCGTCGCCGACATACCGGGCAAAATCGGTACGGTTGTCCACCCTTACCACACTGCCGCCATATCCTCCTGTCACTCCGTCACGCATGTCATTATAGTTGGCGAAGCCCACCAGTCCGCTCCATTCGTGACTGCCGGCAGGCTCCGCAATCTGCATCTGCTCCATCTGCCTGCACAGGGCATGCACCTCGGCGGCACCCCACAACCAGCAGCCGATGCCAAAATCCTCGAAGTTCGGGACACTGTTGCTGGTAATCACGCCGCCGTCTTCGGGTTTGGCACCCGTACCTTGCATATAGCCTACAAAGCCCGTATCGTCATGCACGGCATGCCTCATCGCCTGCCACCCTTTCCTTACGGCGGGCAGATAGGTCGCCTCATCAAGCAGCCCGGTGCGGATGCCCCATGCCATGCCTCCCACAAAGAGTGAGGTGCCGGTCATTTCAGGTCCCTCACTGCCTGCTTCGCCATAGTTGGAGGGAGCAGCAAGACTCACATTCCACGAGCCGTCTATGCGCTGACACTCCAGCAAGGCACGACTCATCGCCACAAAATCCGACACGTATTCAGCGCGATGACTCTCCGTTTCGGGAGTAAACTGCAACACTCTCGCCAATGCCATATACACCCATCCGTTGCCCCGGCTCCAGTAGCAGTCCTTGTCTGTCTCCGTAAGATCCTTATAAGGCGGGTCATATTGATAGTCACGGTACCAGAGTCCAGTCTCCGTATTGAACAACGGACTTCCTCCCCCCTTTTTTGTACCGCCTTGCTGGTTGCGGGTATATGTGTATTTGGTGTACATACGTTCCCAATAAGACTGGTCTCCGGTGATGCTGCCCAACCGCGCATAGATAGGCATTGCCATCTGTATGGCGTCAATCCAATACCAGTCAGCCTCGTCATCGGTTGCCATCAGTTCGTCAATACGCTGCTGCACATGAGTCAGCCTTTCCGTTTTCGTCTTGTCCATCAGGTACATCTCGATATACGACTGTCCACAGCACAGGAAATCAGCATTGTGCAGTTGGCTGTCAGTACAGGTCTGCCACTGATGGAACTCACCCCAATCCACGGCATACTGCAGCCAATCTTCCCGCTGTTTCTCGCGATAGATATTAAGCAATCCCTCGTAGAACACACCTCGGGTCCATATCCTGCTGTTCCGTTTTTTCCCTCCTACATAACTGTCGGCTCCCACATCGGGTGTGGAATCCATAAAATACTGCGCCACTTTCTCTGAAGTGTTCATCACCGTATCGGAAGAAAAGACATCCGATTGGGCGGTGGCTACCAACGACAATGACATGGAGACGGCAAGACAAAAGGCTGTAGTTTTCATTTTGTTTTAGTATTAGATTAAAAAAGGGGGAGGTGTTTATCCTTCCCCCGTATGATTAAGGTAAACATTCTGCAATATACCCAAAAGGAATACGCCTGTCGGGTACAGCTTTGGACGGCCACCGCCCTGTAAGGCGGAAGTCAGTCCCTGCGTCCGCCAAAGATGCGAAGCAGGTATATGAACAAGTTGATGAAGTCAAGATAGAGCGACAAGGAACCCAGCAGCGCCAGCTTCTGCATGTTCTCCCCTGCATCGGGTGCCATCATCAGCATGTTCTTGATTTTCTGTGAATCGTATGCCGTGAGCCCCACAAACAAAAGTACCCCTATGATGCTAATGAGCAGGTCAAGGCCTGTGCTCTTTATCAAGAACACATTGACCAGGGAAGCAATGATGATGCCGATGATGGCAAACATAAACATCTTGCCCCATGAGGAAAGATCTTTCTTGGTGGTATATCCCACCACCGCCATAGTGGCAAAAGTACCGGCTGTGATAAGGAACACCGAAACCACCGAAGCTTCGGTATAGGCATAAAGTATCACGGAAAGCGTGGCACCATTGACTACAGAATAGAGCAAAAATGCCAATGTGGCAGTAAAGAGTGACATGCGGTTGATGGCTGCACTCAGTCCGATAACGAGCAGAAACTCTGCAATCAGCAAGCCCCAAAAGAGGGCGCTGTTTGACACAATGGCATTAAACACGCCAGGGCTGTAGAGCACACCGTATGCAGTGGCAGCAGTAACCACCAATGCCAAGGTCATCCACACATACACTTTTCTCATCAATACAGGAAAGGCAGAGGCAGCAGTATATGCCCGGCTTTCCATTACATTTTCCATTTCAAATCTGTTCATCTTTTGAAAATAAATAAAACATTAAAAACAAACGGTTCTCTCAGCAATCCATCCTGCAACCATCGTGCCATAGGATTATGGACAACGACAACCATTCGTTCGCTGCAAAGGTAGGAAAAATAACCATAACCACCATCATCTGACTGCGGCATTTTACTTATTTATGCTTTTTTTCAACAATGAGAGGGAGGAAATGGAAAAAACTTCCTACCTTTGCATTAAGCGTCGGGGATGCCGACATCACGATTATCTATTGACCTAAGACCCAAAGATGCAACCGACTTACACGATAAGACCCGGAAAAAAGGAAGACGCCGCCGTCATCACCCAACTGATTATCCAGGCGATGACCCCTGAGTGTTGTCTGTATTTCTGCGGCAGGGAACACAGCATCGAAGAGTTTTCAATGATGATGCGACAATTAGTGGAGCGCACCGACACGCAATACAGTTATCAGAACGCGCTTTGTGCCGTAGACAGCCACGACCAGGTGATAGGTGTCAGCGTGAGTTACGACGGAGCCATGCTACACTCCTTGCGACAGAAATTCATTGATGCCGTGAGCATTACCTTTAACAAGCAACTGGACGGAATGGCAGACGAGACCTCAGCAGGAGAGCTGTATCTCGACTCTTTGGCCGTACATCCCTCTGCACAAGGTCAAGGGATTGCCACCGCACTGCTGGATGCCACTGCAGCAAAAGCACGACAGATGGGCGTCGGTCCCTTAGGACTGCTTGTAGATACCGGCAACCCGCGGGCAGAGCGTTTGTATCTGCGTTGCGGATTCAGACAGGTGGGTACCAACCGCTGGGGCGGACATGACATGAAACACTTACAACGATGAAAAAACACACCCTACTCCTCATGGCAGCACTGCTGATTTGTATGCCTGCCATCACACAGACCGTATTCACACACCCCTGGCAAGGCAAGCGTGTAGCATACTTCGGTGACTCCATCACCGACCCACGCAACAAAGCCTCGCAAACGAAATACTGGGGATTCCTGCAAAACTGGCTGGGCATAACTCCCTATGTGTATGGTGTCAGCGGCAGACAGTGGAACGATATTCCCCGTCAGGCAGACCTACTGAAACAGGAGCATGGTGATGACGTGGATGCCATCCTGATACTGATGGGCACCAACGACTACAACAATGCAGTGCCTCTGGGCAGATGGTTTGCAGAGACAGCCGAAAAAGTGGAATATGGGCACGGCTATGAAAAGCGCATGGAGACACGCATGAAACGACAGCCCGAGATGAATGACGCCACCTATCGCGGGCGCATCAACATTGCCCTTGACAAGGTAAAACGCATGTATCCAGACAAGCAGATTGTGCTGCTCACTCCCATTCACCGTTCTGGTTTCTATGCCAATGCCAAGAACTGGCAATGCACGGAGGAGTACATGAATCGCTGCGGAGAATACCTGGACGCCTATGTGGAGGCTGTCAAGGAGGCAGGCAACATCTGGGCGGTACCGGTGATTGACCTTAATGCCACCTGCGGGCTATATCCCGTGATGGACGAACACGCATCCTTTTTCAAAGATGCCGATACCGACCGTCTGCACCCTAACGACAAAGGGCATGAGCGCATGGCAAAGACACTGATGTACCAGTTGCTTGCCTTACCCTGTAATTTCTGAATTTCACAATCTCACAATACTCCAAGAAATGAAAATAGGATTATTCATTCCCTGCTACGTGGATGCCATCTATCCAGAGGTGGGGATAGCCACCTACAAACTGCTCACACATCTGGGACTGGAGGTGGAATACCCGATGAACCAGACCTGCTGCGGACAGCCTATGGCAAACGCCGGTTTTCAAGAGAAGGCGACAAAAATGGCAGCCGACTTTGACGAGCTGTTCAAGCCATTCGATTATGTAGTGGCACCATCTGCCAGCTGTGCCGCCTTTGTCAAGTTGCACCATCCCCATCTGCTGCATGGCAAGCAGGAGTGCGATGCAGCAAAAAAAGCGATGGACGTGGTGGAGTTTCTGCACGATGTGCTCAAAGTCACATCCCTGCCAGGCAAGTTCCCGCATGTGGTCAGCGTGCACAACTCCTGTCATGGTGTACGAGAGTTGGGGCTATCATCACCCAGCGAGCGCAATATCCCCATGTATTCCAAGATAAAAAACCTGCTGCAACTGGTAGAGGGTATCACCGTCAAGGAACCTGAGCGGCCCGACGAGTGCTGCGGTTTCGGAGGCATGTTCTCAGTGGAAGAGACTGCCGTTTCAATACAGATGGGCAAGGACAAACTGAGACGCCACATGGCAACGGGGGCGGAATATATCACCGGTCCCGACTCTTCCTGTCTGATGCACATGCAGGGCATTGCCAAGCGCGAACAGATGCCCATACAGTTTATTCACGTAGTACAGATTCTTTCCGCAGGATTATGAGCACATTACACAGCAAAGCCGCTGCCGTGTTTCTGAAAGACAACCAAAAGGCAGCATGGCACGATGAGACATTCTGGTCGGTACGCACAAAAAGAGATATACAGGCCAAAGGACTGGATGAGTGGGAACAATTGAGGGAAACCGCCAGCAACATCAAGAAGCACACCATTACCCATCTGGACGAGTATCTGGAGCAGTTTGCCAACAACGCAGAGAAAAACGGTGTCATCGTACACTGGGCAAAGGATGCTGCGGAGTTCAACGCCACCGTGCTCGCTATCCTTCGGGAACATGGCGTGACAAAGATGGTGAAGAGCAAATCCATGCTCACTGAGGAATGTGAGATGAACCCCTATCTGGAGCGGCATGGCATCAATGTAGTAGAGACTGATTTGGGCGAACGCATCATCCAACTGATGCACTCCAAGCCCAGTCATATTGTGATGCCAGCCATCCATATCACACAGGAGGAAGTGGGACACCTGTTTGAAGACAAACTGAAGTCAGAACCGGGCAACTACGACCCCACCTACCTCACCTACTGTGCGCGTATGAGTCTGCGCAACGAGTTTATGACCGCAGGAGCAGGAATGACGGGAGCCAACTTTGGAGTGGCTGCCACCGGAGACATTGTAGTGTGCACCAACGAGGGAAACGCCGACATGAGCACCTCCATGCCAAAACTGCACATTGCAGCGATGGGACTGGAGAAGGTGATACCTGACTACCGTTCACTGGCAGTATTCCAGCGCCTGCTATGCCGCTGCGGCACAGGTCAGCCCACCACCACCTTCACCTCTCACTTCAGAAAGGCACGGCCAGGTGCAGAGATGCACATCATCCTTGTGGATAACGGCAGAAGCGACATCATTGCCAACGCGGAGCATTGGGAGTCGCTCAAGTGCATTCGCTGCGGTGCCTGCATGAACACCTGTCCCGTATATCGCCGCTCCGGAGGCTATTCCTATACCTATTTCATCCCGGGTCCTATCGGCATCAACCTGAGCATGTTGCGCAACAAAGACAAATATACGGACAATGTGAGCGCTTGCTCACTCTGTTGTTCATGCGATAACGTATGTCCCGCCAAAGTGAACCTTTCAGAACAGATATACCGCTGGCGACAGGAACTGGACTCGTTGGGCAAGGCCGACAGCATGAAGAAAGCGATGAGCAAGGGCATGAAGGTACTTTTCGACCACCCCTCACTCTACCGCACGGCGCTCAGATTTGCACCTTGGGCAAACCACGCCCCGCGCTGCATCATGTACAATCACCTCAACGGTTGGGGAGAAGGGCATGAAATGCCTGTCTTTGCCAGACAATCGTTTCATGAATGGTGGAAAAACAAAAAGTAAAAGGTATGACAAAAGAAGAACTATTAGCGAAAATAAAGCGCAATATCACCACACAGTATGAGATGCCCTCGACAGATGACATCCACCCCATCACATACGCAGACCCCCTGAAACAGTTCATGGAAGTGACACAGGTGGTGGGCGGCAAGGTGATGCTTATGGAAGAAGGGACAGACGCCGACATCAACAGCATCGTGAGGAAGTTGCATCCCGAGGCAAAGCAGATTGCCTCTAACCTGTCCGAAGTGACCATCGCCACTATCAATCCCGACACGGTGAGCGAGGCCAAGGAACTGAACGGCACGGATGTGGCTGTACTGAAAGGAGTGTTTGGCGTGGCGGAAAACGGATGTATCTGGATTCCCCAGACCATGAAAGAGAAGGCTGTATGCTTCATTTCAGAGCAGTTGGTCATCATACTCAACCGCAAAGACATTGTAAACAACATGCACGAAGCATACAACCGCATAGAGTTTACCGACTACGGCTATGGCTGTTTTATCAGCGGACCGTCCAAGACTGCCGATATAGCACAGGCATTGGTAATGGGAGCACAAGCGGCACGCGGCGTTACGGTAGTCATCGTTTAGGACAAGCCAACGGCTTCAGACAAAGGAATGAAGCAGTTGCGTGATATGTTCCACCTCTGCATCGGTAAGAACCTGATTGCAGGGGATACTTAATTCCTGGGCATGTATCTGCTCTGTGACAGGTAACTGCAAGCCACCAAGGCGGGCGTAGCAACACTGCTTGTGCGGCGGTATGGGGTAATGAATCATGGTATGCACCCCCCCCTCTTCAAGATACTGCTGCAGTCTGTTACGCTCGCTGCACATCACGGGGAAGATATGAAACACACTCTTTTCCCAATAATCCATATTGGGCAGTTGCAGCAGTCCGTTACACACATTATTTATATAATAAGCTGCCACACAGCGCCGCTGTTCGTTTTCCCGATCCAGATAACGCAGTTTCACATTGAGCACAGCCGCCTGAACCTCATCCATTCTACTGTTTTTCCCGGCATATCCAAACACATATTTCTGTTTGGAACCATAGTTGGCAAGTGCCCTGACCACCTCAGCCAGTTGTGTGTCATTGGTGGTAACAGCTCCAGCATCACCCAATGCGCCCAAATTCTTTCCAGGATAAAAACTATGTCCTGCCGCATCGCCCAAGGAACCAGTACGGGCATGTGAGGCAGAAGACTCAGCGTCGGAACCGGCAACAAGTCCATGTGCCTGGGCATTGTCTTCTATCAGTTTCAGATGATACTGCCGGCATATCCTGGCAATGCGGGGAGTATATGCCATTCTGCCATATAGATGTACTATCATCACCGCCCGTGTCCGTTCGGTAACAGCCTGTTCCAATCGGTTTTCGTCTATCTGCAGGGTACGGGCATCCGGTTCCACCAGAACGGGAACCAGCCTGTTTTCTGTAATGGCAAGCACCGATGCTATATACGTATTGGCAGGAACTATCACCTCATCCCCCTCTTTCATCACCCCCATTTCCATGTAGGCACGGAGTATCAGGGTGAGCGCATCCAGTCCGTTGGCACAAGTCACACAATGCGACGTGCCGATATAGGCTGCATAATTTTGTTCGAACGCTCTGTTTTCCTGCCCCTGCAGATACCATCCACCGCGAACCACCCTAAGCACAGCCTCATCTATTTCCTGTTGATGAAGAGCATTGATTTTTTTCAGATTGAGGTAATCTACAGAAGATACGGTATTAGGAAATGATGCCATGGTGATACGGGTAATTATTAAGTCATTATAAGGTCCATTCGTAGGTGTCGTAACACACAGCACGCGCACCGAATCCCTCTTTCTGGTGTATCAGGTTTTCGTTGAGCCACTCTCCATGCTGTTCGGTAGAGATGCCAAAGTCGAAATACCTCATGTGCGCATATACCTCCGTGAGTAAGCAGTGAAAAAGTTTATCAAGAGCTCCTGTCTGTTTGCCACGGGGTGAGGCTGAGATGTATTGTGAATGAGCAACCCTGTCTTCCGTTTCGTAAATCACTGTTCCTGCCAGCATTTCACTGCCCTGTTTTGCAACGAACAAACGGATATTGCAGGGAAAACGACTGGCAAGCAATCTGATTTCTTCGAGAGTATGCACAGGGACTTTGCCATATTTTTGCAGAAGATTGTCGGAAAGGATGTACCAGAAGCCGGCATAGTCATCACTCTGCATCACCTGCACTCCCTGTTTGTCTGCCTTCTTTACGCCCCGTACACGTAACTGCGACCACTTGGGCATATTGCCACCCAAGGGTACTACCGATGCTATTTCTCTAAACAGCAGTCGGGCATGACTACATTGCACAATGGCATAGAGGTCTTCCTCTGCCGGCCGTCTATGGTAAATATGGGGGATAGGTTTATACCGCACCCTGCTGATTCCATTGTCAGCAAGAAAAGCATTGAGCGCTTCCAACACCAGTTTTGCTTTCTGCGCCGTCATGTCATCACTCATCACCAAACCGCCGTAAGTGAGTCCGCCATGCGAAAAGAGGCAATTACCCTCGCGATGCGCCGGCAGCAAAGCCAGCAATGCACCCTTTTCCGTATATATCATCAGGGAGAAATCGGAAAACCTGTGGGCATGATAATCCATGTAGTTCCTGTCTATCAGGAACGTGCCATTCTTGGAATGCGCCACAAACATGTTCCACTCCTCTGCGCTCTCACTATGATACTGCCTTATTTCGAGCATTGTTTGGATGCCAAAAACTCTTCATAATCATATATATAGTCCTCCTCGTCGTAGAGTTCCGACGCCAGAACCAGGCAAACGGCTCCCGAGGAGAAGTCCTCCAAGGTGCGCCAAATGCCCGTATTGATGAGTAATCCCTGCCAGGGATGGTTCAGATGATATTCATGCTTTGTGCCCAAACCGTCATCCAGCGTCACTGTAAACGAGCCGCTCACGGCAATAATGAATGACAAACATTCTTTATGTGCATGTCCTCCCCTGCTTTCACCTCCAGGCACATCATATGTCCAATACGCCCTTTTTATGTCGAACGGTACGTTCTTGCACTCCTCTGCAACTGTCAGATTGCCGCGAGGGTCACATATTTTGGGCAATTCTATAATGCGTCCCAAATGACAAGGGATGTTCTGTTTTGTATTACTCATGGAACTTAGTATAAGGGTCAGTACCCAAAACGGTTTTTGCCAGCCGTTTTGCCTTGTCACGTAATGCAGTAGTATCTTCACCCACTTCGCCATAACACAGCACTACACCCATACGTCTTCCCACATGAGCCTCTGGTTTACCAAAGATACGTATGCGTGTATGGTCTTCCTTCAAAGCCTCTACCAGATTGTATGGCAGCGGTTCCTTGCTCTCTTGCGGTGAAAGAATGACTGCGCTGGCACCGGCATGCTCCAAATGCATGCCTGCAATAGGCAATCCCATCACCGCACGGAAGTGGAGTTCAAATTCACTGAGATTGGTGGTATGACCTAAGGTCACCATACCCGTATCGTGCGGTCGGGGAGAGAGTTCGCTGAATATTACTTCACCCTGCTTGGTGAGGAAAAATTCCACGCCCCAGATACCAGCACCGGTGAGTGCCTTGGTCACCTCGTCTGCAATATGCTGTGCCTGCTTCAATGCCTTCTCGGGAATGCTGTATGGTTGCCAACTCTCGCGATAGTCGCCACCTTTCTGCACATGACCGATGGGCGGACAGAAAAGCGTAGGTCCCTCTTTCTGTGTCACAGTGAGCAAGGTAAACTCTGAATCAAAGTCAATGAACTCCTCGATAATCACCTCTTTCACATCACCACGACTGCCCTCCATCGCATCGGTAAATGCCTTCTGTAATTCGTCTTCGTTGTGCACATAACTCTGTCCATGTCCGGATGACGACATCAAAGGCTTCACCACACAAGGGAAGCCAATCTCATCGGCAGCCCTCTTAAACTCTTCAAAAGTCTTTGCATAGAAATATTTGGCAGTTCTCAATCCCAGTTCCTTGGCAGCCAAATCACGGATAGCCCGTCTGTTCATGGTATAGTTCACTGCCCTGGCACTGGGCACTACCTGAATACCCTGCCTCTCAAAATCAAACAACCGTTCAGTGCGTATTGCCTCTATCTCAGGCACAATGATGTCGGGCTGATGCTTTTTCACCACTGCATCCAACGCGTCACCATCCAGCATGGAGAACACCTCCCGCTCGTCGGCCACCTGCATGGCAGGAGCGTCGTTGTATCTGTCACAAGCAACAACATACTGACCTGCACGTTTGGCAGCAATCACAAATTCCTTGCCTAACTCACCCGAACCTAATAGCAATATCTTTTTCATACTTAAATAATTTTGGTGGGAGTTAATGTGGGAGTTATGATGGGGAGTTAAAAGAGCCAAATGCTTATGCGCACTAATGTATTGGCTCATTATAACTTCCCATTATAACTTCCCATTATAACTTCCCATTATAACTTCAGTTGTTGTACATGTTTTCATAATAGTTCTGATAGTCACCACTCGTCACATTGTCGAGCCACTCCTGGTTTTCGAGATACCACTTCACGGTCTTCTCGATACCCTCCTCAAACTGCAGGCTTGGTTCCCAACCCAGTTCGCGCTGAAGCTTTGTCGAGTCAATGGCATAGCGGGCATCGTGACCAAGGCGGTCGGTAACGTAGGTGATGAGGTCCAAGTCCTCGCCCTCCTTGCGTCCGAGAAGACGGTCAACAGTGTTAATCACCACCTTGATAATATCGATGTTCTTCCACTCGTTGAAGCCGCCGATGTTGTATGTCTCAGCCACCTTGCCCTCATGGAAGATGAGGTCGATGGCACGGGCGTGGTCAACCACATACAGCCAGTCGCGCACGTTCTCGCCTTTGCCATATACGGGCAGCGGCTTGCGGTGACGGATATTGTTGATGAACAAGGGTATCAGTTTTTCGGGGAACTGATAAGGCCCGTAGTTGTTCGAGCAGTTGGTCACGATGGTAGGCATTCCGTATGTATCGTGGAAGGCACGTACAAAATGGTCGCTGCCTGCCTTCGATGCCGAATAGGGAGAATGAGGGTTGTACTTTGTGGTCTCCAAGAAGAAGTCCTCTCCGTATGCCTCATGGTGCTGTGAGGAAGAAGCCTTGGTGGTGAACGGAGGCTCTATACCCTCGGGATGGGTCATTGTCAATGCACCATACACCTCATCAGTGGAGATATGGTAGAAACGCTTACCCTCATATTTCTCGGGTAATGACTCCCAATAGAGCTTGGCAGCCTGCAGTAGCGAGAGGGTTCCCATCACATTGGTACGGGCAAAGGTGAAGGGGTCCTTGATAGAACGGTCAACATGGCTCTCGGCTGCGAGATGGATGATACCATCCACCTGCTCATCCTGCATCAGCTTGTAGAATGCGTCGAAGTCACAGATGTCCATCTTCACGAACTTGTAGTTAGGTTTGTCCTCAATATCTTTCAGGTTGGCGAGATTGCCTGCGTAGGTCAGTTTATCAAGATTGATGATACGATAGTCAGGGTATTTGTTCACGAAAAGTCTAACCACATGACTGCCGATAAAGCCGGCACCTCCTGTTATCACTATTGTTTTCATAATAGATAATTTTTTATTATTTTCTGTTGTTGATTCTAAAACTCACATCACTATTTGATGGTGATGACCTCACAATCGGAAAACTTGCTCCCGTCGATGGTAAGTCTCACCAATGTGCGCTCCTTGTGCCATCCCTGCATACCCGCCGCACCGGGATTGATGTGCAGCAGTCCCAGGGTCTTGTCGTACTGCACCTTCAAGATATGCGAGTGACCACTGATAAACAGTTGGGGAGGCATGCTGTATATCTGTCCACGCACAGAAGCATCGTAATTGCCGGGATACCCCCCTATGTGTTTCATCAACACCTCGACCTCCTCACACTTAAAACGTAGCACCTGCGGAAACATTAGCCTCAAATCACCGCCGTCACAGTTGCCGCACACTGCTCTCAACGGCTTGAACGCAGCCAGCTTGTCTGCCAGTTCCACGCTACCAATATCACCGGCGTGCCATATCTCATCACATTCATTGAAATAATGCAGATACTTGTCATCCCAATAGGAGTGGGTGTCGCTCAGTATGCCTATTTTTTTCATTTTTCCCTATTTATTCTTCAAGATGCAGTGCCTCGGTCACATACCGTTCTATCAGCTGCTCTGTACCTTCCAATCCCAATACACTGCTATTGACACAGAGGTGATAACTCTCGCTGTGCCCCCATCGCTTGCCTGTATAGTAGTTGTAATACTGGGCACGCTCCTTCTCTCCATTGACAATCAACTTGCGTGCTGCGGCCCTGTCGCACCCCTTGCGTGCACATACCTGCTGCAAGCGCTTGTCCATATCGGCAGTGACGAACACATTGACCACATTGGGATAATCACGCAGTACGTAGTCAGCACATCGGCCCACAAACACACACGAGGAGCTGGAAGCAGCCTTTCGTATGGCATCACTTTGAATCTTAAACAAAGACTCCTGCGAGATGCTGTCATTGTAGAAATTGGAGTCGCCCAGATGAGGAGTGGCGATATGCAAAAAGGAACTAAAAAAGCCCTTTTGTTCATCATTCTTCTCAAAAAACTCTTTACAAAAACCACTCTCCTTTGCCGCAAGGTTCAGCAGTTCACGGTCGTAAAACCGACACCCGAAATATGCCGCCAGCCGCTCTGCTATGAGTCGTCCGCCACTACCTATCTGCCTGCCCACATTGATAATGATTTTCTTGTCTTTCATCTCATTGCTTGTTTTATGTCACTTCATTTGCCCTCTCATCTTTCTCACATATCTTGCCATCATCACCAGCGTCACTATAGCCGAGATGGTATCCGAAACAGGCATAGCCCACCACACACCATCCACGCCGAAGATGGGAGGCAGAATGAATACCAGGGGCAACAGGAAAATCATCTGTCTGGACAAGGAAAGGAAGATGCTCACCTTCGCCTTGCCTATACTCTGGAAGAAGTTGGTAACCACCATCTGATAACCTACAACAAGGAAGGCAGCCATCATGACACGCAGCCCCCGTACAGAATATTCAATCAGCTGACTATCGGTGGTAAAGAGTTGCACACAGGACTCCGGGAAGAACTGTGCCACCACGAAGCCCAATGTTGTGACGGCAGACGCTGCCAGCATGGAGAGCTTGAGCACGCGCATCAATCTGTCGTAATGATGTGCTCCGTAGTTATATCCCGCAATGGGCTGCATACCTTGGTTCACACCCATACACACCATCACAAAGATGAACGCCACCCTGTTAGCTATACCGTAGGCTCCCACCACCATATCACCACCGTAGATTTGCAGACTCCTATTGATGAATATCACCACAATGCAGGCACACACATTCATGGAGAAGGGAGAAAGACCGATGGCTATGATATTGCGCACTATGTCGGTAACCGGACGAAAAGTGCCCGAGGCAAGATGAAGCAACTGCCCCTTGTCGGCAAGCTGGCGCATCTGCCATGTCAGCGATACCATCTGCGACAGGATGGTGGCAATGGCAGCACCTCGTATGCCCAAACCAAACGTATAGATGAACAAGGGGTCGAGTGCCGTATTGAGCAACACCGTAAAGATAGTGGCATACATGGCAAGCCTCGGTTTACCGGATGCCCGCAGCACGGCATTCATGCCGAAATACATGTGGGAGAACACATTGCCCAGCAATATGATTATCATGTAGTCACGGGCATAGGGCAAAGTGTATTCACTGGCACCAAAGAAGTAAAGAATAGGATCGAGGAAAAGCAGGGATACCACACTAAAAAGCACACCGATAATCAGGTTAAGCGTTACCGTATTGCCCAAAATATGGCGCGCCATCACATAGTCTTTCTGTCCCAGTTTGACAGAGATAAACGTGGAAGCTCCTACACCCACTGCCGCACCAAAAGCAGCCGAAAGGTTCATAAAGGGGAATGTGAGCGCCAGACCGGCAATGGCAAGCGCGCCTACTCCCTGTCCGATAAAGATACTGTCAACCATATTGTACAGCGAAGAGGCAGTCATTGCCACAATAGCAGGTAATGCATATTGCAGCAACAACCGCCCGACGGGTTTTGTACCCAAGTCAAGAGTTGCCTGATGTTTATCCATAAAAAAGCGGCATAACCACCGCAAAGGTAGACAAAAAAAACTTATCTCTGTCAAGATTCGATGTTTTTATTTGGTTTTTAGCAGAATAAGCAGTAAGTTTGCATCCCACTAAAAAGAAGCAGGAGATGTATCGCACCATTCTCTTTCTCATCGCGTGCATGGCAATGCCACTGACCCTGGGTGCCTACACGCACCGTTCCTCGTCGCATAAACGCGCCTATGCCGGTGAGAAATGCTGGATGTACCGTCTGATTTTAGAAGACAAAAACGGTGGAATCCATTCGTTGCAACAACCCCAGCACTTCCTGTCGCACAAGGCTTTGGAACGCCGTAAACGCCAGGGAATAGCTATCGACTCTACCGATTTACCTGTGAGCCACGAATACTTGCAGCAGATACGCACTACCGGTGTCCACATTAAAGGCACCAGCCGCTGGCACAACTCAGTATTGATAGAGACTTCAGATACCACCCTGTGTCAAGCGTTTCACAACCTGCCTTTCATTGCATCATGTACCAAGGTGTGGCAGTCGCCCGACTCTGTAACGGAAGGACAGACTAAACGCCCGGTCCACGACGCCTTCAATCCCTGGGATTCCATCCCCTCTTCCTACTACGCCTTCTCTTTGGAACAGATTGCCTCGGTAGGCGGCATCGACATCCACAAAAAGGGATATAACGGCAGAGGCATCACCATTGCCGTTTTTGACGAGGGTTTCGAAAACGTCAAACGTATTCCAGCTTTCAAATACACACGCATCAAGGGAATACGCTCGTTTGTAGCTGCTCCGAAAGAGAAAGGCTACAACGAGAGCGATCATGGTACCAAGGTATTTTCCGTGATGGCCGCCAATGCGCCCCATGTATATGTGGGTTGCGCCACTGGAGCCACCTATTGGCTGCTGCAATGCGAAGACCCGAGAACAGAGCAGCAGGTAGAAGAAGACTACTGGACCTTCGCTGCCGAATTTGCCGATTCGGCGGGTGTGGATATCATCAACAGCAGTCTGGGGTATAACGAGTTTGATTTCCATTATGCCGACCATCAGCTGCACGAACTGGACGGTATTTCCTCTTTTATCTCCCGCTCAGCATCCATGCTCCACCGAAAAGGCATTGCACTGGTGTGCAGTGCAGGCAATAACGGCATGGGACCATGGAAAAAGATTTCCTTTCCTGCCGATGCGTTGGAGTGCATTACCGTAGGTGCAGTGACCACCTCGCTGAAGAACGCCCCTTTCAGCAGTGTAGGTCCCACCCAGGACGGACGCATCAAGCCCGACGTGATGGCCATCGGCAGTCCTGCCTACCTCATTTCCGGACGGGGAGCCCTGGTGCAGGATATGGGCACTTCGTTTGCCGCGCCCCTGGTATGCGGCATGATGGCATGCCTGTGGCAAGCGCTGCCCCACCTTACTGCCCTGCAACTGATGCAGCTGGTAAGACAATGTGGCAATAACGTGGAGCACGCCAACAACGTGTATGGCTACGGCATTCCTAACTTTACACAAGCGCTGGAGCAAGCCAACCAGTTCTATCCCCCGTCCGTTTCATCACATTGACCACACACATGCAAGCCCTGTCATTATACGAACTTAACTCCCTTGTCAGAGATGTCATAGAACTCAACCTGAACCTCTCCTTTTGGGTTGAGGCAGAAGTGTCTGACCTGAACGAGTCAAGAGGACACTGCTACATGGACCTGATACAAAAAGAGGAAGGTGCCAACACTCCTATAGCACGTGCCTCAGCCAAATGCTGGCGTAGCACTTGGGCTGTGCTCAAACCTTATTTCATCAAGAACTCCGGACAGGTGCCCCATGCCGGCATGAAGATGCTGTTGCAAGTACATGCCGACTTCCATGAGAATTACGGTTTTTCGTGGATTATCACAGACATAGACCCCACCTATTCCTTGGGCGACATGATACAGAAGCGCAGACGCATCATCGAACAATTGAAGAAGGAGGGAGTGCTCACGCTCAACAAGGAGTTGCCGTTGCCGCTGTTTGCGCAGCGCATAGCAGTCATTTCAAGCGATAGCGCCGCTGGCTACGGCGATTTTCAGAACCAGTTACTCTGCAACGAACGCCATCTGGCATTTACCACTACCCTCTTTCCCGCCATCATGCAGGGAGAACGGGTGTCAGAAAGTGTGATTGCAGCCTTGAACAGCATCATGCTGCGTGAAGACGAGTTTGACTGTGTGGTGATAATCCGTGGAGGTGGAGCCACCAGCGACTTGTCAGGCTTCGACACTCTGGAACTGGCAGAGAACGTGGCAAACTTCCCACTGCCCATCATCACGGGAATAGGCCATGAGCGCGACGAGAGCGTGATAGACATGATTTCCCATACACGAGTGAAAACACCAACTGCGGCTGCAGCCTTCTTGACAGACCATCTCTCGGAAGTGGCAGAACGAATAGACAATGCTGCCCGGACACTCACTCACATCGTCACACAGCAGATGAAAAATGAGCACCACCGCATTGACATGGCATCACAAAGGTTGAACGGCATCGTGAGACAAACCATGAAAGAACAGCAGCATCGCATCGCACGGCTGCAAGAGCATATCCCAGCTGCGTGCATGCTGATTATCGCCCGTCAGAGATCACGCCTGGATATGTTACAGATGCGTATTCCCACCACCCTCAGCCAGCGCATACAGAAAGAGCATCACCGGTTACTCCTGACTGAAACACAGCTGAAGACATTAGATCCTGAACTGCCACTGAAGCGCGGCTACAGCATCACCCTACATCGCGGGAAACCCGTGAAAGACATCGACATGCTGCAACCCGGAGAGCAAATAGAGACAAGGATTGCCACGGGAACCATCACCTCCATCGTGACAGAAACCCAAACCGGACACACAAAATAAAGACACATTTCCACCGACATTGCAAACAAACACCCCAAGGATATGAACAAGAAATACGAAGACGCCGTTAAACAACTGGAACAGATAGTGCATCAGATGGAAGCTGGAGAATTAGACATAGACCAACTGAGCGAACAACTGAAAAAGGCACAACAGTTGATAAAATTATGCAGGGAGAAACTCTCCAAGACAGAAAAGGAGATAGAAGACATACTGGAAAAAAACGAGTAATTTTCCGTCTTTCCGAAACCCCTATTGTCTTTTTCCATACATTTTGTTTGTCATTAACATCCTTTTTTGTACTTTTGCAACTTGTAAATAATGAATTCTAAAGCAAAAAGAATATGAAAAATTTGGATTGGTCTAATCTCTCGTTTGGCTATATGCCAACGGATTACAACGTGCGCTGTTGCTATCGCGATGGCAAATGGGGCGAAATAGAAATCAGTTCCAGCGAATACATCAACATGCACATGGCTGCCACCTGCCTGCACTACGGTCAAGAGGCGTTTGAGGGTCTGAAAGCCTACAGGTGTCCGGACGGAAAGGTGCGTGTGTTCCGTGTGGAAGAGAATGCAGCCCGTCTGCAAAGCACCTGCAGGGGCATCCTTATGCCGGAGGTGCCCACCGAACTTTTTGTAGAGATGATGAAGAAAGTGGTGAGACTCAACCAGGAATACATCCCCACCTATGAGAGCGGTGCCACCCTGTATATCCGCCCGCTGCTCATCGGCACAGGGGCACAGGTGGGCGTCCATCCCGCCAAGGAATACATGTTCCTTATTTTTGTCACCCCTGTAGGACCTTACTTCAAGGGAGGTTTCTCTACCAATCCCTATGTCATCATCCGCGAATACGACCGCTCGGCACCACTCGGCACAGGAAAATACAAAGTGGGCGGCAACTATGCCGCATCGCTCTTTGCCAACAACCTGGCACACGAAAAGGGATATGCCTGCGAGTTCTATCTGGATGCAAAGGAGAAAAAGTACATTGACGAGTGCGGAGCCGCCAATTTCTTCGGCATCAAGGACAACACCTATGTCACTCCCAAATCGACCAGCATCCTGCCCTCCATCACCAACAAGAGCCTGATGCAGGTGGCTGAGGACCTGGGAATGAAAGTGGAGCGCCGCCCCATACCCGAAGAAGAACTGGAAACTTTTGAAGAAGCAGGAGCCTGCGGCACCGCTGCCGTCATATCGCCCATCTCGTACATTGACGATCTGGACAAGGGGAAACGCTACACTTTCAGCAAGGACGGACAACCTGGTCCTATTTCAAAAAAACTGTACGACACACTGCGTGGCATCCAATACGGCACCATTGAGGACAAGCACGGATGGACTACTGTTGTGATTGAGTAAGTTCAAAGGCATCAAAAAGCAATATCATACGAGGTGGGTTCGATGAGTGCCCACCTCCGTTTTAACTTCAAAATACCGTAAAAGAATGCTATCATCAAGCGAATTCAGGAATCTCTCTGCCAACACTCTGCAAGGGAAATGGGGAGAGGCTGCTGTCTTTACATTGGTTTATTTTTTGATTGTTGGCGGTTTCAACATGCACTCCACCCTTCAGAACAGCGAGACAATACAATCAACTATCTTCATCAATCTCCTCGCACTTGCACTACTACCTATGCAGTGGGGATATTACGTGTATTTTCTTGCCAAGACACGCCAAGAGGAAGCTGGTTTTGCGTACCTCTTTGTCGGCTACAAGGACTTTGGGCGCATCTTCGGCACCATCTTTCTGCAGAATATATATATCGTTCTGTGGTCTTTGCTGTTCATCATTCCCGGCATTGTCAAGTCGTTTTCCTATGCGATGACACCATACGTGTTGCTCGACAAACCGGAACTCTCGTATGAAGCAGCCATCACACGAAGCAGCCAACTGATGAGAGGACACAAGGCAGATCTTTTCTTCCTGTACCTCAGTTTCATCGGGTGGTTTCTGCTTTGTCTGTTCACAGCAGGTATAGGTTTCCTCTTTCTCACTCCCTATTTCCATACTGCAAAGGCACATTTTTATGAGGAGTTACTGAAAGAAGAGGCAGCGTTTGCCACCGGCACCGAAAAACAAGTATTCTAAGACATGAGCAAAGGAAAACTGGCAAAATTCGCAGATATGGAACGCTATGAAAACGTGTTCCAGTATCCGTATTCCGTGGTAGAGCAGGTGCCGTTTGAGATGAGGGGGCACTGGAGAGAGCAGTATTTCCACAACAATCATCCCATCATATTGGAGTTGGGATGCGGCAAGGGGGAATATACGGTGGAACTGGCACGGATGTTTCCTGATGTCAACTTCATCGGGGTAGATATCAAGGGGGCACGGATGTGGACAGGAGCCACACAGGCGCTTGAAGCCGGATTGAAGAATGTGGCCTTTCTGCGCACCAACATCGAAGTTATCGACCGCTTCTTCTGCAAGGACGAGGTGCAGGAGATATGGCTCACTTTCAGCGACCCGCAGATGAAGAACCCGCGCAAACGCCTCACCAGTACCTATTTCATGGAAAGGTACCGCCATTTCCTTTGCGATGGCGGCGTGGTGCATCTCAAGACCGATTCCAACTTCCTGTTCACCTATACCACCTATATGGTGAAGCACAATGAACTGCCTCTGCTTTTCCACACCGAGGATTTGTATCATACCACAGTGACAGACGAAGATACCCTGCGCATCCTCTCCATACAGACCTATTACGAAAAGATGTGGATAGAGCGGGGATTGAACATCAGATACATGAAATTCCGACTGCCACAGCAGGGCACTCTCAGCGAGCCTGAAGTAGAGATAGAGTTTGACGACTACCGCAGTTACCGGCGCGACAAGCGCACCCCTCTGGAGTCTGGTCGATGACACAACATAATAACCGCAAAACAAAAGAACACAATGACACTATATCCCAAACTGATAATGGATGCCCTCGCCACCGTGACCTATCCTGGCACCAAGAAGAACCTGGTGGAGAGCGAGATGGTGGCAGATACCCCCAGCATCAACGGCATGAAGGTGAAAGTGGTACTTATTTTTCCACGCGACACCGACCCCTTTCTGAAATCCACCCTCAAGGCAGCAGAGGCAGCCATCCATTACCATGTGGGCAAGGACGTGGAAGTGACCATCGAAACGGAGTTCAGGTCGAAGCCACGCCCCGAAGTGGGCAAGATGCTGCCCCAGGTGAAGAACATCATAGCGGTAAGTTCTGGAAAAGGAGGCGTGGGCAAGAGCACAGTGGCGGCAAATCTCGCCATCGCACTGGCACGCATGGGTTATCGCGTGGGACTTTTGGACACCGACATTTTCGGACCGTCAATGCCCAAGATGTTCCATGTGGAAGACGCCCGTCCCTATGCAGTGGAGAAAGACGGCAGACAACTCATAGAACCCATCGAGCAGTATGGGGTAAAACTGCTGAGCATCGGCTTCTTCGTCAATCCCGACACTGCCACGCTGTGGCGCGGTGGAATGGCTTGCAATGCCTTGAAACAACTGATTGCCGATGCCGACTGGGGAGAACTGGACTACTTCATCCTTGACACTCCACCGGGCACCAGCGACATCCACCTTACCCTGTTGCAGACACTTGCCATCACAGGTGCCGTGATTGTGAGCACACCGCAGAAAGTGGCACTTGCCGATGCACGGAAAGGCATTGACATGTACCGCAACGAGAAAGTCAACGTGCCCATTCTGGGTCTGATAGAAAACATGGCATGGTTCACCCCTGCCGAACTGCCCGAAAACAAGTATTACATTTTCGGCAACGGAGGATGCAAAGCCCTTGCCGAAGAGATGGGCACTCCGCTGCTTGCACAGATTCCCCTGGTGCAAAGCATCTGCGAGAGCGGCGATGCAGGAGAGCCAGCCGCCACCAAAGTAGATACCATCACAGGTCAGGCTTTCCTCTCTCTGGCACAGGCGGTAGTCACCGTGGTGAACCGCCGCAACAAGGAACAGGCACCCACCAAGATTGTGGGGATAAAGAAATAGGGAGGTCTTTTCCTCCCATTGTCAGAGCGGCAGAAGAGTCTTACGTGCCCTGCCCCCGCACATAATCCACGAAATCATAGGCAAAGGCGTGTTTTTCATCCTTATCGTGATGTTCACGCCTTTCTTCTTTCCATCCGTCATAGGCAGGAAAGAAGGCATCAGCCCGCGCCGGTATATCATCCACCTCCGTAAGACACAGACAGTGTGCCAGAGGCAATGCTTGTTCATACACGCTTGCGCCTCCTATGACAAACACCTCTTCGCCAGCATCACAATGTGCTAGAGCTTCATCCAGCGAAGCATAGGTGTCACAGCCTTCAAAATGGCTGCAACTGGTACTCAGCACTATATTGCGGCGGTTGGGCAGCGCCCCTTTTGGCAACGACAGAAAGGTGTTGCGCCCCATGATGATGGTGTGACCTGTGGTCAGCGCCTTGAAGCGTTTCAGGTCGTTGGGCAACCAGTATATCAGTTTGTTTTCAAAACCGATGGCCCTGTTACGTGCCACGGCTGCAATGATATGTATCTTCATATTGTATATCTTTTTACACCGACACCTCTGCCTTGATATGCGGCCACGGGTCGTAGTTTTCCAACTGGAAGTCCTCATACTTGAAATCAAAGATGCTCTTCACATCCGGATTGATACGCATTACCGGCAGAGGGCGTGGGGTACGTGTCAGCTGCAGACGAGCCTGCTCCAGATGGTTCAGGTACAGATGCGTATCACCGGTGGTGTGTATGAAATCCCCGGGCGTCAATCCGCTCACCTGTGCCATCATCATCAGCAGCAAGGCATAACTTGCGATGTTAAACGGCACACCGAGGAAAGTGTCGGCTGACCGCTGGTAGAGTTGCAGACTCAATCTGCCGTCAGCCACATAAAACTGGAACATGGTGTGACAGGGAGGCAACGCCATCTTCTCCACCTCCGCCACATTCCATGCGCTCACTATCATTCGTCGCGAGTCGGGGTTATGCCTCAGTTGCTCCACCACATTCTGTATCTGGTCGATGGTACCTCCGTTGTAGTCAGGCCATGAACGCCACTGATGCCCGTAAACAGGACCCAGTTCCCCATCTTCATCGGCCCACTCGTTCCATATTCTCACGCCGTGCTCCTGCAGATATTTTACGTTGGTATCGCCCTGCAGGAACCATAGGAGTTCGTATATAATGGATTTGAGATGTAGTTTCTTGGTGGTGAGCAGAGGGAACCCGTCTTGCAGGTTGAAGCGCATCTGGTTGCCGAAAACACTGACGGTGCCGGTACCTGTGCGGTCACCTTTCTTTACACCCTCCGTCATAATGCGATTGAGCAGATCTAAGTACTGTTTCATAATTGGAATATTGTTGTTTCTTCTGGTATATGGGTACTCTTGATACGCCATTCACGCGGATAGAGATTATTTGCCCGACTTCCGATATTCTTGCAAAAGCCAAGGGGAACACCCCTGTACGTAAGCAGTACGAATCCCTTTGGTGTACTTTCCGGCAACGCCATCACCTCACAGCGCAGAAAATCCACGGCAGTCGCATAAGAAACTTCTACCGACGGGAATATGCTGGAAGCCAATTCACCACTCATTGCCAAGGCATGATGGGGAATGAGGTCACGACCTTTGATTCTCGCCACAGGCACACCGGCACTCAGCACTTTGAGTCCCTGCCTTGTTGCCTGGTCATAACAGTCAGCCAGTTGCAATGGCAGTGCCATCACCTCTTCATCTGCTGTGCGCAACACAAAGCCATCCGCATGTTTCAGCCATTGCCTTACAGATTCTATTTGCCGGTGGTCCGAGGCCGCAGCTTTATTTTGCCTACGCGTCTTGTCAGCCTTTTTTTTCCAGTTTCCATCCTCCGCGGAATCCGGCGCACAAGATGCATTCCCATGTTTCTTCAGCACTGCCATGAACAGCCCCTCGCCGTTGGCATATCCTGGCAGGAAGCGATAGACGGGCGCATCGTAATGAGGAAGCAGCGAGGGAAGAATCCGCCACGCCTCATCCACAGCAACCGGCAGCACCTCAGCCCCCAGTTCTTCAGCAATCCACTTCACATTCTCCTCGTTTTCAAGGGTATTGAACGTGCAGGTAGAATAAACCATGATGCCACCATCTCGCAGTTGCCCCCATATCGTCTGCACTATATCCCTCTGCAGTTGGGCACACTGAGCCACACGCTGCCGGCTCCATCCTGCCACCGCCTCGGCATCCTTACGGAACATCCCTTCTCCAGAGCAGGGCACATCACACAGCACTACATCAAATCGCAGGGAAGAGGCGGCAAAATGCTCGGGATAGGCATTGGTAACCATCACTCCCGGTGCGCCCCATTTCTGAACGTTCTCCACCAATATCTGCGCCCTCAACTTAATCGGTTCGTTACAAACAACCAGGCTCCCTTGGGGCAAGGCATCTATCGCCACGGTGGTTTTCCCTCCTGGTGCCGCGCACATGTCAAGCATCATCACCGGCCGACTCACATAGGTGGAGATAACACGATGCAGAAACATGGATGAAGCCTCCTGCACATAGTAGCAACCGGCATGGAGCAAGGGGTCGAAGGTGAAATTGGGGCGCTGTTCCAATATCCATCCCCTGTCGCACCAAGGCACTCTCGTGGCAGTCCCTACAGGCATCATGGAACCATATTTTCCGTTCACGCGCACTGCAGTTACCGGTTCTTCAGCCAAATCGTCAAAGAGACGCTTTGCCCTTTCGCTTCCCAAAAGAGCGTTCATCTGAGTGGTAAAATCGACGGGTAACTGCATTTTTATATCGTTTTCTGTGCAAAAGTAAAAAAAAAATAGCATCTTTGCAATGCCAAGCCGAAAGAATAGGCGAAAAGGCATACCTTCTTCAATACAGGACGACATGAAAAGAATCTGGCTTCTCTCCCTGCTGACGTGCCTTGCCGCAATAGCACTGGCGGCAGACACCACAGGCATCGTGGCATATTCCGACACCGCCACGTTTGCCGACACATGCACCGCTCCGGCGGCATCCACCCCAATCTCCCACTTTTACTCTTTCTCTGCCTCGACCGATGACTGGAACATAAGCGCAGACGATTTCTTCCGAATGTTCTCGGGTTTCAAGGATCTCGTGTTCAGCAACGGCTGGCTGTTCGCACTTGCCTTGCTGTTTTTTGTGGCATTGCCTTTTGCAGCCCTTCTGCTCCTAATCCTGGTTGTCGTGTTGTTGCTACGCAGGAACAGCAGTCAGAAATCCGCGCAAAAAACAGAAGTCAACAATACTCCGGACTGCGGTGAGGTTCAGGAAACAAGCCATTCCCAAGCCAGCAACAATCCTGAGAAAGCCGACAATCACAACGATGGAGCCGAAGAGCTCCGCCAGTTGGGCGTGCGCAGGTGCTGCATCGGTGCAGGTCTGTTGTTGCTCTGCATCTTCATCGATTCCAGATTAGGCATGGGCATCGGCTGCCTGCTTATCTGCATCGGCATCAGCCACATCATCAACGGAAGAAAGAGGCATCGCCAAGAATAGCCACCCTTTCACGCCACTTGTTTTCACGACAGACAGTCATATAACAAAACATACATCAGAAACAAGTCTCAACTTATATGGAATATAAAAAACTGACATTGTCAAACGACAAGAAGATTGCAGGGGTATGCGGCGGCATTGCCGAATACATCGAGATTGACCCCACCGTAGTACGTCTTATCTATGCCATTCTCACTGTATTCACCGCTTTCAGTGGCATCTTCATCTACCTTATTCTGATGCTTGCTTTGCCGAAGGCGCCTCGCCGGTAAACATGCCGTAGGTGGTGCGCAGCACTATAAACTCCGTACGGCGGTTCAACTGGTTACATATTTCCTGTTCCTCGGGCTTGAGTGTTTTGATAAATTCCTCAGAGAGCACATCGTTCTCTTTCAGGAAGGTATAGGTTTCCGTCAGTTTTCTCTTGATGGTCTTAGGTTTTTCTTTTCCATAGCCAACAGGACTCAGGCGGTCGGCGGCTATGCCCTGCGCAATGAGATAGTTTACCACCGCCTCTGCACGTCGCTGCGACAGAGACTTGTTGTATGCCGACGGCCCACGGTAGTCGCAGTGGGCACTCAGTTCTATGGTCACGTTGGGGTTCTCGTTGAGCAGTTTCACCAACCTGTCGAGCGCCTCTGTAGATTCCGGGCGCAGGTCAGCCTTGTCAAAGTCGTAGAAGATATTGTCGATGAGCACGGGCGCCGTGATGGATGCCAGCGGAAACTGCAATACATACTCCTCCGATTCCGTGACAGGCTCTACCCGCAGCTGCTCCTTGTGGTTCAGATACCCTTTGCATGTGCCCAGGAACACATAATCCACATTGGGTTTGATGGCTTGGGTGAAACTGCCGTCGCCCTTCACGCTCAGTTTCATGTTGGTGCCGTCGTTGCCCACCATATATACCAAGGCATCGGGCAGTTCATATCCATCTTTTTCATACACCCACCCTTTCACCGTCTGCACTATCTCAGGATTGACGAAACTGTAGATGTGGTCCCACCCCTTTCCGTCTCCTCGGTTGGACGAAAAGAAGCCTTGGTTGAGCAATCCCTCGAAGGTCATGCCGAAGTCATCTCCCTGCGAATTGAGCGGATAGCCGGGATGTTCTATGACCCATCTGCCCGCCAACGAGTCGGGCTTGGCGATGAATATGTCCAATCCGCCCATTCCGGGATGTCCGTTGGACGAGAAATACAGGTCGCCGTTGGGACGGAAGGTGGGAAACATCTCGTCACCCTCCGTATTGATGGGTCGTCCCAGATTCTCCACACCGCCCAATCCGTGGTCGCCGGTGCGCATGCGCCACAGGTCAAGCCCTCCGATGCCGCCGGGCATATCGCTTACGAAATAGAGCCACTCCCCATCGGGCGATATGGCAGGATGGGCATAACTTGACAGCGTGTCCTTGGTAATGTGCACCTCCGTGAGCTTGCCCCATGATGCGTCCGAGCGCGAGGAGGTACATATTGTGGCGAAGCGGGGATAGGACGCATCGCTGAGGCATCGTGTCAGGTACATGGTTTTGTTGTCCGGAGTAAAGCTACAGGCACCCTCGTCAAACTCGCTGTTCAGTTCTCCCTCTATCACCTCGGGCTTCTCCCATTTGCCCTTTTCATTCTTCACCGACATCAGTATGTCCCCGTTCTTGGTACCTGTGATGCCGCTCAGTTCGTCGCCTGCCACCTGGTTTCGGGTGGAGGTGAAATAGAGTTGGTCATAATTGTCGCCTGCCAGCATGGGGGAATAGTCGGCACGCCGTGAGTTAAAGAAGTTTTCGCGCTTCACTGTATAGGCAGAGCCTTCTTGCTTCCATAGGGGTGCCTGCAGGGCGGAGGTGAGACCAGCTTGTGCCAAGCGGTCATGGGGCATACTGTCCACCAGTATCTGGAAATATTTGGCAGCCTCTTTATAATTGCCGTTTTTCAGCAGTTGCTGGCCCAGATAGAGCAGCGTAAGGCTGTCTGTCTGCTTGTATCTCACGGCATTCTGGTAGGCTGCGATGGCACGCTGTGTGTAGTTGATGCGCCTGTAGCAATCAGCCATTTTCAATGCGCGTTTCCCCCTGCTCACCCTGTCTTTGGCGGGTGTGGCACTATATGCTTTCTTGTATTGTTCTGCGGCATCATAATATTCTCCCAAGGCATAGAACTTGTCGCCCTTCTTCATGGCGGCATCGGCACCACACCCCGTCAGGACGAGGAGGAGTGCCAGAAATAATGCGATGGTCTTGATGTGTTGCGTCATGGTGAAATGTGCTTTGCTCTTCTTCCCGTGGGAAAAGGATGCTGTAAGTATAACGCATTCATTCCTCATTTATTGCATGGCGCCAGGTGCATCCCTCCTTCCAGCGCGAACAGCCGTACTGCGTGTTGCCCCGTATCACGGTCCCCTTGCCGCACTGGGGGCATTTCATCCCCACGGCAACGGTATCGGCAGAGGTGGATTTCTTGCTGCTCACCGTCTTTTTCTTTGGAGCAGCCGTCGCAGCAGCCCCGCTTTTCCTTTTTTTCTTCAGGTCTTCTTCGGTAGTCACCGCCACACGACGGTTGCTTCCGTCGCGCATCACGTCATCCACAATCTGCCTTATCTGCTCCTTCAGTTCGTTGACAAACTGCGCCGCATCGTATTTCCGGTGCTCTATGTCGCGCAGTTTCTTCTCCCATATACCGGTCAGTTCACAACTCTTGAGCAACTCCTCCCTTATCACTCCTATCAGTTCCATGCCAGTGGGGGTTGCCACCAGATTCTTGCGTTCACGCCTGATATAATGCCTTTTAAAGAGAGTTTCAATGATGGACGCCCTCGACGAAGGCCTTCCGATACCGTTCTCCTTCAGCGCCATGCGCAGGGTTTCGTCTTCCACGAATTTGCCGGCAGTCTCCATTGCCCTCAGCAGGGTGGCTTCCGTGTAGTACTTGGGCGGTGTGGTCCATTTCTCTGCCAATGAGGGCTGATGTCCGCCGCTCTCCCCTTCCACAAAGCCGGGCAGCACGGAAGGCTCGTTTGCAGTAGCATCCGCGGTCGCCTCCCTCTGTTGTGCCGGGGCATCCACCACCCGCCATCCGGGATCGAGGATGGTTTTTCCCGTCACCTTGAACTCTATGTCCTCTACCTTGCCCAGCACTGTAGTGGTGGCAAACCTGCAATCGGGATAGAACACGGAGATGAACCTGCGGGTGATGAGGTCATACACATGCCGCTCCATGTCCGTCAGGTTCGTTGCCGGTACCCCGGTGGGGATAATGGCATGGTGGTCGGTCACCTTGGACGAATCGAACACCTTCTTCGATTTCAGCAGTTTCCTTCCCTCCAGAGGTTTGGTGAAAGCCTCGTATCCGCGTATGCCTTTCAGTATGACAGGGCATTTGGAATATACATCGTCGCTGAGATACTGGGTATCGACACGCGGATAGGTGGTGAGCTTCCGCTCGTACAGCCCCTGTATCACATTGAGTGTCTGTTCGGCACTCATGTTGAACTTCCTGTTGCAATCCACCTGCAGCGAGGTCAGGTCGTAGAGGTGCGGGGGTGCTTCGGTGCCGTTCTTCTTCTGCACCGAGGTCACGATGAACGGCTTTCCCGTGATAGTGTCCAGAAACCGCTCTCCCTCTTCCTTCACGGCAAACTTACCCTTGGTGGCTGTAAACACCGTGTCACGGTAGGTGGTGGAGAGCACCCAGTATGCCTCGGGCACGAAGTTGTCTATCTCGTGCTGGCGGTTCACGATGAGCGCCAGCGTGGGTGTCTGCACCCTGCCGATGCTGAGCACCTGCCTGTTCTGCCCGTACTTGAGGGTATAGAGGCGTGTGGCGTTCATTCCCAGCAGCCAGTCTCCGATGGCTCTGCTCAGTCCTGCCATATACAGGGGCTGGTAGTCGTCCTGGCTCTTCAGATTGCTGAACCCCTCCCTGATTGCCTCGTCGGTCATCGACGATATCCACAGCCGTTTCACAGGACAGGTGGCCTTGGCTTTCTGCATCACCCACCGCTGTATCAGTTCTCCCTCTTGTCCGGCATCCCCGCAGTTGATGATGCTGTCGGCATGCTGCATCAGCCGCTCTATCACGGCAAACTGCTTGCGGATGCCTTCATCGTCTATCAGTTTGATGCCGAAGCGGACAGGTATCATGGGCAGTGAGGTAAGGCTCCACGACTTCCACATGTCGGTATAGTCGTTGGGTTCCTTCAGGGTGCACAGGTGGCCGAAGGTCCATGTCACCTGGTAGCCGTTGCCCTCCATGTATCCCTGATAGGACTTGTCGGCTCCTATGATACGGGCAATGTCCTTTGCCACGCTGGGTTTCTCTGCTATGCAAACAATCATGCCGGGGTTGTTTTCTGTTGACGGATAGGTTTTATGAGACTGCAAAAGTACAATAATTGTGTCTAATTCTTGCCCATTCCTGAGTTTTTTTGTTCCTTTGCACCATGTAACAACCCATCATCCCACGATTATGAAAACACCATTGGAAACAAGAAACGAGCATTTGGCAAACCACCTCATCAAGCAGCTGAAGAGGCGCAACATGGAGGCCGTATATTGCACCACGGCACAACAGGCAATAGAGAAAGTGAAGGAGATGATTCCCGCAGGCGCATCGGTCACATGGGGCGGCTCCATGACACTGAGAGACATGGGACTTACCCGTGCGCTGCACGAAGCCGATTGCTACCAGTTGTACGACCGCGACTTGGCACAGAGTGCGGAAGAGGCACAGGCGATTTACCGCAAGGCGTTTTCCGCCGACTTCTATCTCTCAAGCGCCAATGCGCTGAGCGAAGACGGCGTCATTGTGAACATCGACGGCAATGGCAACCGCGTGGCGGCCATCACCTTTGGTCCCAAGCAAGTCATCTTTGTCATCTCGCTCCACAAGGTGGCACAAACCGTAGAAGCCGCCTTGGCAAGGGCACGCAGCACGGCTGCCCCCATCAATGCAGCGCGCTTCGACATCAGCACGCCTTGCAGGATTGACGGCATCTGCCACAACTGCAATTCCCCGCAGAGCATCTGCAACTGCATCCACCTGCTGCGCAACTCCAAGCCCGGAAGGGTTACGGTGATACTGATGGCGGAGGAATACGGCTATTGAACCCGAAACGAAGCAAACGCAGAACTGCACTTTTCGTGTATAGACAACAGGAGGCTGCAACCGGCATTTCCGTGCCGCACGCAGCCTCCAACTGGTGAGTTATAATTATAATTTACAATTTACAATTTATAATTTGTAATGGGTCTGTCCGAAAAGCCGGTTGCAAGACTCCATTCAGGCACGCAGTTCAGTAAATCTGAACCCGCATATTCCTTTCTGAGGTTTCCGCGTGACAACGTGACAACGATATATATAGGAAATCCCTATAACGGGAAATTCGCTTACTATATAGTACGTTAATTTCCTTTTCCGTGAAAGTTATATATAATATATTGTCACGTTGTCACGCTCGCCTTCAACCCTCGTCGCAGATACCTGCACTGCCCGTCGCAGGTACCTGCGTTGCCCATCGCAGATACCTGCGTTTGAAAACACAGGCAGGCATTGACTATGACTGAATTTACTTCACAGATTTTTGTTTATTTACTACTTTACTTCA
>JBJEKQ010000098.1:0-7538 GCA_051878715.1 Prevotella sp. | reverse complement strand
ATGGGAAAACTACCACGGGAAAGGGTCACCTCCCGCATACGTTTGCCATTTCACAAAAAACTTTGAATAACAAGAGCAAACCATGATAACTTTCAACAAATGGATTCGATACAGCATTCTGCTGTCCGCAATATGTATGTCATTTTTTGCCAGAGCACAACAGTTGCAGGCATCACTCAAGCACTATTCCACTGATGACGGTATGACGAGCAACGCCATCTCGTATATCGTGCAGGATGATTTGGGATTTATCTGGATTGCCACATGGAACGGATTGTCACGTTTTGACGGATTCAACTTTGTGAACTATGAGACAGGAGCTATCAGCCATATCCCTCTGCTGCACAACCGTATCATTGACCTCAAAGTAGATCAGCAGCAGAACATCTGGATGCGCATGTACGACGGCAGGATATTTATTCTGAACCGTAAGACCGACCGCATTGTCAATGCCATGGAAGGCATAGCAGGCTATCAGGAGATGCGTACCTCATGCCCTCTGTTCCTTACCTCCAAGGGGGAGATGATGGTAATTGTGGACAACATCGGAATATACCGCATGAGACTGACACCCAACGGAATACAACGTACTCTGATAACCACGGGCAACCTGAAGCCGAAGGTGATTGTAGAGGGATATCAAGGTGACCTGTGGGTAGGTACAGAACAGGGCATTCACCGACTGAATGCCGATGACGAGAGTCTGGAAAAGAAAGGTATCTTTACGGAAGAGGCCATCACCTGCGCATACTCCAACGGCTACAACATCTTTGCAGGTACAGAGACAGGCACCCTCATCACGTTTGCATACGGCCAGGAGCCCAAGGTGCTGCTCAAAATCAACGAAAAATTCCATTCCGTGTTGCTGGACAGCCACGACGACATTTGGTTTACCAATTCCGTGCAGGGGGTAAACCGTTTTACCCCTTCTACAGGAGAAATCAAAGAATACCGCCAATGGGTACCCGTACCGGAATATGATATCAACGGTGCACGCATCAGCGAGGTCAACGGCATGATATGGGCAAGCATGAGCCATGGAGGTTTCGGCTACTATAACAGGCAAGCCGACAGAATAGAATACTTCCACAACAATCCCGACAACCCGTGGGACCTTTCCAACACCGTAGCGGCATACCTTACTCTGCCAGAGGGAGTTGTGTGGGAGTCAACCAGCAAAAGAGGTCTGGAAAAACTGGATATTCTCAAGAAGGTGATTGTGCGCAAACGTCCCTTCGGTGAAGACCGCGATTCTATCAACAATGGTACAGTGGATGCCACCAGTCAGTTATCCCGCTACAACGAATTGCGTGCCCTTTACTATGACAGTGCGAGCAAACTGCTCTTTATTGGCAACAAACTGGGAACCCTGAAAATCATCTCGTCCACAGGACAGACACAGACGCTAACCGGCACCGCCGACGGAAAAAGTTTCGGACGCATCTACAGCATCCACAAAGACAGCAAGGGACGCTACTGGCTTTGCACCAAAGGCAACGGACTATTTATGATGGTACCACGTGAAGGTGGCGGTTACTCTTTCAGACAATTTGAGAAAGTGGAGGGCGACAAACATACCCTCAACTCCAACAATATATATGACTTGGCGGAAGACAAGCAAGGCAATATTTGGATAGCGACTTACGGAGACGGTGTGAACCTGCTGATAGAAAGCAAGAACGGCAACATCAGTTTCCTGCACAAGGACAATGGCATCAACAACTACCCGCACAATTCATACCACAAGGTGAGAACTCTGTGTACCGATACCCTTGGCAACGTATGGGCAGGCACTACCGACGGCATCCTGGTGATGCAATACCGGAACAAAGCAGTAGATATCAAACGGATGGACTTGAATATAAGCCAAGAGCATCCGCTGGCATGCAACGACATCATCTGCATCAACCGCTCACCCAAAGGCGAGATGTGGATAGGTACCAACGGAGGAGGACTAAGCCACTGTACAGGCATCGACGACAATGAAAAATGGTGTTTCGAGAACATCTACAGCAAGCAAGGACTTCCCTCTGACGAGATACGAAGCATCACCTTTGACAGACAAGGCATTCTATGGCTCGCCACAGACCATATCATCTGCTCCTATGAGGCCTCAAAAAAAGTGTTCAGCACCTTCTCCATACAAGACGGTGTGGACAATACGATATGCAGCGAAAATTCAGCCATTACCATGGATAACGGAGTGATTTGCTTCGGAACTTTCGACGGTTACTATGTCATCAACAAGAATACGCTGTCCAATGCCACAGCCGCCATGCTGAAACTACGCATCACAGATTTCTTCGTGGATAATGAGATGATGACCCCGCGCACCTCAGACCTTTACGACGAATACATTCCCGAATGCAAGAAGGTGACACTACCTTATCACGGATGCAGTTTTGCCTTCCGCTTTGCCTCACTCAACTATCAGTTGCAGCATCGTGTACACTACCAATACATGCTGGAGGGGTATGACGAAACATGGAGGGATGCCGACAAGGACCGCATGGCACAATATGAAGACATCCCCGGAGGAACCTATACACTAAGAATAAGAGCCTTTTTGCTGGAAACCCCAGACAAGTTCGACGAGCGTAGCATTGAGGTGGTGATGCCGCCTCACTTCCTGTTGTCAACCAGTGCCATCTGGACATATATGGGCATGGCCGCCCTTATACTCTTAGCGTCACTCTTTTGGAAACAGGAAAAGATGAAGAGAATGAAGAAACAACAGGAAGAACAAGGCAAATGACAGGCTACGCCAACGTTTGCAAACCATTGCCGCTGCACGACACAGCATAGAAGGACACGATAGGACGAACAGGCAACCGGAGAGAATTGTCAGAAAGGCAATCCCACGGCAAAATGGAAGGTGAAATCCCTTGACAAAACAGGATGCACAATGGGGAATTGTTCGCGTGCGGTTTCGTATGCAGGATTGACGGCTTTCATTCCCATATCAAAGCGAAGTATGAAATAGTCGAAATTAAAACGAATGCCCAATCCATAACCCACTGCCAACTGTGTAAGGAACTCGTCAAAGCGGAATTGTCCACCGGGTTGGTCTTCATACTCACGGATGGTCCATATATTGCCGGCATCCACAAAAAATGCCCCATCCAATTTCCAAAAGAGATGGGAGCGAAACTCCAGGTTGACATCCAGTTTGACGTCTCCTGTCTGGTTGATAAAGTCGATGTTACCATCTCTTCCCACAAACTTTCCCGGTCCCAAACTGCGCACACTCCATCCGCGCACACTGTTGGCTCCACCCGAGAAATACCTTTTTTCAAAAGGAAGAATACTGCTGTTGCCGTATGGGTATGCCACACCCACAGCAGCATGAAGCACCAAAGTGTTGTTGTTGTCAAAGGAAATATTCTTGGTATATTCCACATCTCCCTTGACATACTGGGCATAGGCAATATTGAAAAGTTTGTTTTGCCCCAGCTCGTTTTTAGAGAAGTGGAATATCCCCGAAGCTAACTGCAACAGGTTTCCGGCTGTCTCAATATTGGTCTTGACGGCATAGTTGCCGTTGTTGTAGGTAAATCCAAAGCCCCATTTCATGATAAACAGGTCCTCGTAATTGTATCTGAGAATGGCATTCCGGTTACTTGTATCCTCCAGATAATCTATACGGAAACGGTCTGAAATCCACGGCATGAACACATAATTGAGTTGCAGCAGGTCCACCTGGTAATGGTCGTGGTGACTGGCATCATTCCATCGATAGCGCCATGCCCACGAAAGCACTCGGCGGTGATACTCCGGACGATTCTGCAAATCATACATGAGCGACATCTCTGATGTTGCATTGACACGCCTTACAAAGCCTTTAGACAAGAAGGGCGCTATGAACCGTGGGAACAGCAGTTTCGTTTCCACACTGTATTCCTCGAAATTATTGTTGTGATAGCCCTCCAGACCTGTGATAGCCTCAAAGGCACCACGAAGCTCTATAGAAAACACCTCCGAACCGCGAAAAACGTTGTTGTTTTGGTAAGTAAGCGAAGCTGCCGCACCAAAGTCACCAGCGGTATTGGTGCCCTCGGGCTGGAAACTGATGGAACTATTCTTATAACTGCTTATCTGCACCTGACAATCCAGCAGATTTGACTGGGGTTGTTCGCGAAAACTGATGTTGGTATATTTGACGGACTGCAATCGGGCAAAGCGCTGGTAAGTACGTTGCAGGCTGTGGTAAGAGTAATGCTCTCCCGGTGTGAGAAACGTGTTGTTATGTAGGACAGAGGGACGAAGATGGAGAGCACTGTCAGCATCTCCACTGGAATAGGAAACACTGTTGATAACATACTGCGGATGATTCATCTCATCCCCGTTGCGCAACTTGTATTTTCTAAGCACCAAAGTCAAATCTATGAAATTTGTACCCCGGACAGAATCAGCAACGAACGAAATATAATCTTTGTTGAAATGGTAATAGCCCTGATTCTGCAATAACGATGTAATACGCTGACGCTCATTATTCAGCAATTTTACATTAAACCTCATTCCCGACCTGATGCCCAACGTCTGCGGCTGGTCCACATGCAGCAAACGTGCTATGACGGAATCCTGAACCACATATTTCACATCCCTGAGATAATATGCCTCACCTGGGGTCAGCGTATATAGAGTATTTATCTTTTTCTTGTTGATAGTAGTCCGGTAATCCACTTTGGCATTCAGGTAGCCGTTATTACGCAACTCTTCTGTCAGCAGAGAAGATGAGTATGCGGTCAACGCAGAATCATATACCACCGGGGGTTCGCCTATTGAACGTAGAAAACGGTTAAGCCACGCGCTGCTATCCCTGCCCGACAGGGAATACACATGCAATGGTATCTTGAAGCGTGAGAACCAGCGGGTGTTTGGCTGCTGCTTGACCAGAGGTTTCAGTCCCGACACATTCACATAAGCCCCCTTCTGCGTATTTTCCACATCCACCTTATGCAGAAGATAATCTCCCTCGGGAACAAACTTGGTGCCCACGCAAGAGGTCATCAGCAGTAACACGAGAGAAACAGCAAAAGAAGGGTGAAATCGCATTTCTGTAACTTTAAATACTTTCAACAGGAACTGATTATGCCATGGATTGGATTGCAAAGTTAAAAAATAATTTGTAACTTTGCTGTTGTTTTTGGCGCTTTTTTGAAGTTTGCAAAGATGATAAGCAGAAACCTAATAAAATACATCCATTCTCTGGAACTGAAAAAAAACAGGAAAAAGGAGAATGCTTTTGTCGCAGAGGGTCCCAAGATTGTGGAAGAACTGCTACAACACTTCCAGCCACTTGTCATATTGGGCGTTCCATCCTGGATTGAAAAACAGGCATGGGAAAACATCACACCATGCGAACGCCATACCGTGACCCATGAAGAGCTGGAAAGAATCAGTTTTCTGCAACATCCGCAACAGGTGATGGCAGTTTTTGCCATGCCCGACACGACCGCTCCCTTTGAAATAGACGACAATCAACTCTATATTGCACTGGACGGAGTGCAAGACCCCGGCAACATGGGCACCATCATCCGTGTTGCTGACTGGTATGGCATCAATACCCTACTGTGCAGCGAAACCACAGCCGACGCATACAATCCCAAGGTGGTACAAGCCACTATGGGCAGCATCGCAAGGGTAAGACTGATATACACGCCACTACAACCGCTCTTCGATAGTCTGCCGCACGGCTACCCCATATACGGCACCCTTCTACATGGAGAAAACATTTATACCACACCACTGACCAAACACGGCATCATTGTAATGGGCAACGAAGGGAACGGAATTGGAGAAGAAACGCAACGCCGCATCACCCGCAGTCTGACCATACCAAGATTCGGCACCGATGAAGGACCAGAGAGCCTGAATGTAGCCATTGCTACAGCCATCGTATGTTCGGAATTCAGAAGAGGCTCAACCGGATATGATGCAGCAAGGTGATAGCAACATCCATGCAACTATCTTCTGTATCTGATTTCGCGCAAGCTATGCGTTCCCACAAAACGGCTTTTGTCCACATAGCCCGCAACACCATTGATACGTCCTTTGCAGGTATATTGCCACATGATATACTCCTTTCCGTCTCTCAGTTCCGGTTCATGTTCCGTATATTGCGCTATCATCAGCATATAACCGTCAAGGACTCCGCACAGATACTTGTTGTAAAAATTGGTAAATGTGTATAACAGGGGTTTCTGCTTATACACCGTTTCCACCATATCCAGGAACTTGAAAAGCGAATCACAGAAAGCCTCTGGCGACAGTCCATTGGTGGTTTCGATATCTATCATAGGCACCAGGTCCTGCTGCCCGGGAAGACATTGAGCCATGAAATTCTGCAATTGCTTCTTTTGTTCTGTAATAGGACGATAGAAATGGTAGCTGCCCACTTTAAGCCCATGTTTATGCGCAAGCTCAATATTTTGCTCATACATACGGTCAATGTGGTCGCCCCCCTCAGTGGCCTTGAGATACACGTAGGTGATGTGCGTATCATCCCCCACTGCCTCCCAGAACACCTCTTTCTGATAATGACTCATGTCGATGCCGTGAATGTGGGTACAGGTGTCCTCACACTGCACATCAACAAGACAATCTACGGGTTCATTGTCATCATCAGGGTAACATTTCTCAGCAAAAACAGGTAAAAAAACTATCAGCAGTAATATAGTGGCAATCGCTCTCATCATTTCAAATTTGCTCACAAAGTTACAAACTATTCACAAAATATATGTACCTTTGTGACAAAATGTACGAAAGAGAATGAAATATTTATCAATGATTTTCCCATGCTGGATGCTACTTTGCGTACTCATGGCATGTTCGTCATCCGAAGAGGAGAAAGCCACCGACACACCCGCCAAAGCAGAAACCACCGTGATAATATATATGGCTGCCGATAACAATCTGTCATCCAATGCAGACAGCAATCTTGTCGCTATCGCCAAGGCATCAGCAGCCAGCAACCTGAGCAACAATCATCTGGTGGCTTTTGTTGACAAACAATCTGCCGTACCCTATATCGCATCCTTCAAAGATGGCAAGGAAACAAAAGACACCCACTACATTTGCAACGAGAATTTCATCTCTGCCAATCCAGAAAAGATGTATGAGACCTTGGCATGGATACAAACACGCTATCCTGCAAACAACTACGCCCTGATTCTATGGGGACACTCCAGCGGCTGGCTGACAGAAAACGACACGATTGCAGTACCACAACAAAGCATCCTATCCCACGCATACGGTATTGACAACGGAACATGGATAAACATACCTACACTGGCAACTGTACTGAATAAGCTGAAAAGATTCAAGTACATCATGGCAGACTGCTGCAACTTCCAGTGCATAGAAGTGGCATACGAGCTGCGCAATTGTTGCGAATACATTATCGGTTCTCCTGCAGAAGAACCCAGTCAAGGAATACCGTATGACATACTGACACCTCTGCTGTTCAACACTACGGAACAGAATATCCTCACCATGGCGGATTGCATTTTCGGACAAACGGTAAGCGGCAAGCATAT
>JBJEKQ010000097.1:0-32593 GCA_051878715.1 Prevotella sp. | reverse complement strand
GAAGTAAAGTAGTAAATAAGCAAATAATCTGTGAAGTAAATTCAGTCATAGTCACTGCCTGCCTGTGTTTTCAAACGCAGGTATCTGCGACGGGCAACGCAGGTATCTGCGACGGGCAGTGCAGGTATCTGCGATGAGGGTTGAAGGCGGGCAAGGGTGACAGGTTGACACTTATATATATATAACTTTCGCGGAAAGGGAAATTAACGTACTATATAGTAAGCGAATTTCCCGTTATAGGGATTTTCTATATAATATATAGTGTCAACCTGTCACCCGGAAGCCTCAGAAAGGCATATGTGGATTCAGGCTTACAGAACTGTGTGCCTGAATGGAGCCTTGCAACCGGCTTTTCGGACTGCCCCCAAATACCTGCGTTGCCCATTGCAGATACCTGCATCGGCAAGCGGGAAAAGAGATGCTCTACAGAATTGTTTTGTAGTCCCTCATCCTGTTCACTGGTGCAAAGATACGCAATTTCTTTTGCAATGCACATAAAACATGAAAAACTTCCCTCAGATTCGAGGAACAGCCCAAAGGAGGACATTTTTCAATGAATGACAAAGAAAATCAAAAAAAACGGTTGGGTCTCAACTTTTCTGAGTACCTTCGCAAGGTAAAGCATTAACTGAGATTGCAAATCGGTTTTGCATGCCATTGGCACATAAACACGAGGATACAGATAACGACTAAAACTAAACACAATATCAAATTATGAAAACACAGTATTTATTAGGTCTTGATGTGGGCAGCAGTTCTGTCAAGGCCTCCCTGGTGGATGCAGGAAGCGGGAAGTGTGTGGCTTCCGATTTTTTCCCGAAACAAGAAGCGCCTATCATGGCAGTCAAAACAGGATGGGCGGAGCAAGACCCCGAGATGTGGTGGGAGAATTCAAAGAAGGCAGTGGCACAGGTACTGAAAGCCTCCAATGCAAGTGCCGCCGACATCAAGTCCATTGGCATCTCGTACCAGATGCACGGACTGGTATGCGTGGACAAAGACCTGAAAGCCATCCGACCAGCCATCATCTGGTGTGACTCCAGAGCAGTGCCTTACGGCGAAAAGGCATTCAATGACCTGGGAGCAGCCTATTGTCTTGGACACCTGCTGAATTCGCCGGGCAACTTCACGGCAGCAAAACTGGCGTGGGTCAAGGAGAATGAGCCGCATAACTTTGAACGCATATACAAGATAATGCTTCCGGGGGATTATATCGCCCTGAAACTGAGCGGTGTTGCCAACACTACGGTGAGCGGACTGAGCGAGGGTATCATGTGGGACTTCAAGCAGAAGACTACGGCAGACCAACTGTTGGCGTATTATGGATTCGACCGCAACCTGATTCCCGATATCGTACCCACCTTTGCCGTCCAGTCTGTCGTTTCAGCACAGGCAGCCCGAGAGACAGGACTTACAGAGGGTACCCCCATCTGCTACAGAGCGGGAGACCAACCCAACAACGCCCTGAGCCTGAATGTGTTCAACCCCGGAGAGATAGCCTCTACGGCAGGCACCTCGGGCGTGGTGTACGGCGTGCTTGACCAGGTGAGATATGACGAGCAGGGCAGGGTGAACACATTTGCACACGTGAACCATACTGACGAGTGCACACGACTGGGCGTGCTGTTGTGCATCAACGGCACTGGCATCCTCAACGCCTGGACCAGGCGCACCGTGGCACCTGAAGGCATCAGCTACGGCGAGATGAACGAGATGGCCAGCAAGGTACCCGTTGGCAGCGACGGTATTTCTGTCATACCCTTCGGTAACGGCGCAGAGCGCGTGCTGAAAAATCAGGAGACGGGCTGCTCCATTCATGGCATCAACTTCATCAAGCACGACAAGGCACACATCATCAGGGCTGCCCAGGAGGGCATCGTGTTCAGTTTCTGCTACGGAATGGAAATCATGCAGCAGTTGGGCATGAACATCACGAAAATACACGCCGGCAAAGCCAACATGTTCCTGAGCGACATTTTCAGAAACACACTGTCATCGGTAAGCGGCGCCATCATAGAGCTGTATGACACGGACGGCAGCATAGGAGCCGCACGTGGAGCGGGCATCGGTGCAGGTCTGTACCAAGACCACGACGAAGCATTCCGCACGCTGGACAAACTGGAGGTCATCACGCCGGACGAAGGAGGCAGAGTTGCCTATTTGGAAGCCTACGCCAGATGGAAGGAGGCACTGAAAAGATACGTGCCATGACCTTTGAATACCAACTGAGAGTATTGCCCCAGACTGCCGCCTCGATGCAGGCTCTCAAGGAGAGTATTGCAAAAGAAAAAGGCATAGACGCAAGGACAATATGCGCTGTAAGGATATTGAAGAAAAGCATCGATGCCAGACAACGTACCGTATATGTAAACCTGAAAGTGGCGGTATGGGTCAACGAGGAACCGCAAGAGCCGGTTTTTACGCCTATAGACTATCAGGACGTGTCTGACCGGAAAAAGGTTGTCGTAGTAGGGGAGGGGCCTGCCGGACTCTTTGCCGCTCTGAGGCTCATCGAAGCGGGATTGCGCCCCATCATCCTGGAACGGGGAAAAGACGTGCGCGAGAGGAAAAAAGACCTGTCGCAAATATCCAGGCAGCAGGCTGTAAACCCGGAAAGCAACTACTGCTTTGGTGAAGGAGGGGCAGGCACCTATTCCGACGGAAAACTATATACCCGAAGCAAGAAGCGGGGCAATGTGGACAAGATACTGAGGGTGTTCTGCCAGCATGGGGCTTCTACCGACATACTGGCCGACGCCCATCCGCATATCGGTACCGACAGACTGCCCGCCGTGATAGAAGCCATGCGCAACACCATTCTGCGATGCGGAGGCGAGGTGCACCACCTTACAAAGATGACGGGCATCATCATCAACGAGAACAGGACGGCAGTAGGCGTAGAGGCTACACACCTGGCAAGTGGAGAGCAGATGGTGTTTCGCGGACCCGTGATTCTCGCTACCGGTCACTCCGCACGCGACGTGTACAGACATCTGGCAAACAGCCGCCTGGAGATAGAGGCCAAAGGCATTGCCGTGGGCGTGCGCCTGGAGCACCCCTCGCTCTTGATAGACCAGATACAGTACCATAGCAAACAGGGCAGAGGCAAGTACCTGCCGGCAGCGGAATACTCCTTTGTGACACAGGTAAAAGGCAGGGGGGTGTATTCCTTCTGCATGTGTCCGGGCGGTTTTGTGATACCAGCTGCCACCGACAAACAGCAGTTGGTGGTCAACGGAATGAGTCCGAGTCATCGCGCCGGGAAATGGTCAAACAGCGGCATGGTGGTAGAAACCCGTCCGGAGGAAGTGGAGGGAGAGGGCCCCTTGAAGATGATGTACTGGCAGGAGTATCTGGAAAAGATGTGCTGGCAACAGGCTGGGATGAGGCAGACGGCACCAGCCCAAAGGATGGAAGACTTTGTCAAGGGGCGTGTGAGTTATGACCTCCCGCCCACTTCATACGCACCGGGACTGGTGTCATCCCCCCTGCATTTCTGGCTGCCCGAACAGATTACGGAAAGGCTACGTGAAGGCTTTCAGACTTTCGGAAGGCAGTGTCGTGGATTCCTGACCAACGATGCCACCATGATTGCCGTGGAGACAAGGACGTCCTCTCCGGTAAGAATCACAAGAAACAGCGACACCCTGATGCACGTAGGTATCGAGGGGCTGTTTCCCTGCGGAGAAGGTGCCGGCTATGCAGGAGGTATTGTGTCGGCAGCCATTGACGGGGAAAGATGTGCGGAAAACTGTGCCGGATATATCAACAGACTGCAATAGAAAAAGTATTATTGCTGTCTGCCAAGAAATCTGGGCGGACAGCAATAAAAAGTATATACTTCAGCAGACTGAGACAAAGAGAGAGGGACCCCGTCAGGAGAGTCCCTCTATTTCGTTGTTCACTATATCTATCTTTTGCGCCTGGGGCACCTTGGGCAGTCCGGGCATACGCATGATGTCACCCGCTATCACCACATTCATCTCAGCCCCCGCGTTGATGACTATATCCCGTACATGCAACTCAAAATCTTTCGCCACACCGTATTTCTTCGGGTCGGTGGAGAAAGAGTATTGCGTTTTAGCAATGCAGATAGGGAACCGGTCGTAACCCAGTTCGTTGATGATGGCTATTTTCTTGCGTGCCATCGAACTGAAAGTAATCAACGAAGCGCCATATACCTTAGTGGCCACCTTCTTGATCTTGTCTTCCACTGATTCCGTATCCTTATAGGTGTAGTGCAGCTTTTTGGAAGGAGAGTTTTTGATGGTATCCACCACCAGCGTTGCCAGGTCCTCAGCACCCTTTCCACCCTCACAGAAGGCATTGTTCACGGCAAAGCCCACACCGAGATTGCTACAATGCTGACGCACGGTTTCTATTTCGTCCTCACTGTCCGAGGCATACCGATTGAAAGCCACCACTACAGTCTGGCCGAACTGCCGTATGTTGCTGATATGCTTGTCCAGATTGGCAAAGCCCCTCTGCAAGCCCTCAATATTGGGTTTTGTGATATCCTCCAGGGCTACTCCTCCGTGCATCTTCAATCCCTGCAAGGTGGCTACGACAACCGTAAGTTTAGGGGTAAGACCGGCCTTTCTGCATTTGATGTTGTAGAACTTCTCCGCGCCCAGGTCGGCTCCGAAACCGGCTTCTGTGATGACATAATCGCCGAAGGTCATGGCCATTTTGGTGCCTATGATGGAGTTGCAGCCATGAGCGATATTGGCGAATGGGCCGCCATGGATGATAGCTGGCGTGTTCTCAGTGGTCTGTACCAGATTGGGCGACAGGGCATCCTTCAGCAGTACAGTGATGGCACCCGATACGCCCAGATCCTTGACGGTGAAGGGCTTGCCCTCGATAGTGAAGCCCAGCAGAATGTTGTCTATTCTTCTGCGCAGGTCATCAATATCCTTTGACAGGCAGAGTATTGCCATTATCTCAGACGCGGGAGTGATGTCGAAACTCGACTCCCTCATCACGCCGTTGGCTTTGCCTCCCAGTCCGGTGACGATATACCTCAGGTTGCGGTCGTTGATGTCGAGCACCCTGTTCCACAGTATCTCTTTCATGGCAAAGCCGTTGTCCTTATTCTGGTGAATGTAGTTGTCGAGCAGGGCGGCAATCATGTTGTGTGCCGAAGTGATGGCATGGAAATCGCCCGTGAAGTGAAGGTTTATCTTGTCCATAGGCAGTACCTGGGCATAGCCACCTCCGGCAGCCCCTCCCTTCAGTCCGAAACAGGGACCCAGCGAGGGTTCCCTCAATGCGCAAAATGCCTTTTTCCCCAACCTGTTCAGTCCCAATGCCAAACCGATAGACACCGTGGTCTTGCCGATACCCGCCTTGGTGGGTGTGATGGCGGTAACGAGTATCAAGTTGCTCCTGCTGATTTTATTTTCGTCGAGGATGTGCTCGTCCACCTTGGCAATATATCTTCCGTAATACTGTATAGACTCATCGGGGATGCCGGCGTCCAGAGCCACATACTTGATTTTTTTCAACTCAATGCTTCTTGCTATTTCTATGTCAGACTTCATAGGTGTTTTTATTTTCTACCGTCAACACGTGTTTGTTTCTTGTTCCGTACTTGCAATGATAGGGATGGGCACGGCTCAAATCCGGTCCAGAACAAGTCGTACCAGTTCTTCGATTCCATGCTTGTAATTGGTATTGGTATTGCCAGCCACCCTATTGGCGATGACCATACACACGGTTACAGCCCTGTGACCCAGCAATCTGGACAGACCTGCCACAGCAGAACTCTCCATCTCGTAGTTGGTGATATTCTGCCCGTTGTACTCGAACGAGACGATTTTCTCGTTTTGGTTCGGGTCGGCAAGAGGAATGCGTATCTGTCTCCCTTGCGGACCGTAAAAGCCTCCGCACGAGACCGTGATGCCATGCACCATGTCGCTCCCGGCGATGCGTTCCGCCAGTTCGTTGTCGGCATGGATGGCGTAGGGGTAGGGAATCCCGGTATTACCTGTCCACCCCAGATGATTTATCAGTTGCCGTTCCAAAGGCAAGTCGCACACGGCGTTGCGCCCCTGGTAGAAGTTGAGCAGACCGTCGAAGCCAATGGAGATATCCGAGCAGATAAAGGTGCCCACGGGCGTGAAAGGTTGCAGACCTCCGCAAGTACCTATCCTCACAATGTCCATCGACTCGTGTACCGGTTTGTCGTCACGTAGGTGCAGGTCAATGTTTGCCAAGGCATCCAGTTCAGTAAGCACAATATCAATGTTATCGCATCCTATACCGGTAGAAACGATGGAAATGCGCTTGCCCTGACAGGTGCCCGTAATGGTATGGAACTCCCTGTTCTGTGTCTCGAACTCAATAGTGTCCAGGCAATTGCCGATAAGGTTCACACGTTCCGGATCGCCCACCAGAATGATTTTCCTGGCAAGGTTCCCGGGATGCAGATGAAGATGGAAAATGCTACCGTCTTCATTCAGTATAAGTTCTGATGGCTTGTATTTCATAACCCTCTGTTTTCGTTGTTCCTGATGGTTTTGGCAAGTTGCTCCAACTTCACTTCAAGGTCTTCGTATTCCTTTTCCGTTTCCCGGAGTATGGGCCCCATCTGCCGGCGTTTTGTGGCATCGGCGTTTTCGTAGAGCACACGCAAATCTGCCAGCGTAACGGTAAGGCTTTGGTATCTTTGCTCGCATTTCATATAATCCAGGACAAGACTTTTGTTGCTCTCCTTGAACTGCGACACGTGGGTATATACCGTGTTGTTATTGACTTCAAAGGCAAAGTTCCAGCCGTCTTTCTTCTTGTTGCCCTTTTCTGCCAACTGTTTCAGCCGGTCCAGGGCGGCAGCACGTTTGGACTTGTCTTTCCAGGTATCGGCAATCCTGCTGATGGCGGCATAGTTCTTCAGTTTTACTTCACCGGTAAGTACCACATCATATATCTGATGGTTGTCGTTGGGGATAAAGAAATAGATGCACACCTTGCCCTGCGGCTGGTGGCGGTCAGTAACAAAGACACCTATCTTTTCAATGTCGTCGATAGCATAGAGATAGTCATTACCCTCAGAATTGAATGGCATTCCGATATTCTCCGGTTTCAGAAAACGCTGGCCTGCAGCATCATAACGTGTTACAAAAATATCATATCCTCCTATGCTTTCAGGTCCCTGGGCGGCAAAATAGAGGGTACTGCCGTCTGTCATCATAAACGGATAGTTGGCATTTTTGTAGAGAGTGGTGTCAATGCCTGCCAATAGTTGCGGCGCAGTCCATTTCCTGTCAATCAGGTCGCTGCTGTAGAGTGCCGCATGTTTACCATCGTCAGAGAGCATGGAGAAGAAGCATTTCTCCTTCAACTGGTTCAGGTGTAAGTACGACTCCGCCTGGCCGGAGGTCTCGAAATACCGGTCATAAGTATGTATCTCTCCCACCTCGGGATTAAGGATATACTTTTCCAGAAGTTTTGGTTTATCTACCACACAACTGTCGATAAACATAATCTCCTGGGTGGAAAGAAGCATCTGGGTCACTTTTTCCTGCCTGAGTTGCTCTTCTGCCGTTATCTGCGGTTTTTTCCTGGATATACGCGTGCTTCGCTGTGCCGACAATCCGTTGGGGGATATCAGCAGGATAAGCAGGCACAATAAGGACAATAATCTGTTGTACATATTCATAAGACTGTTATGTACTGCAAACTTACACAAAACTTTTGGAATATCACCTCTGTCAACGGAAAAGTTTTGTTATAATCGCCACACATTCGCTTTGCTGTTACTCAGGTGCATGGGTTACTCCACATGTTATGCCTGCGGAGACAGAGTATTACTGGTTTAGCAATCCGAGAGAATCCATGGCGTTCCATATAGAGTTTCGCGCCTCGGGATTCAGTCGCTCTATCTGTTCAAAGAGCAGACGGATGTCGTGCCTGTGTGAGGCAGTTTCATAAGGGCATGACTTCAGCTGCTTTTCATAACATGCCAAGGCGGCATATCTTGCCACATCCTGCTCGCGGACCAGACACATGGGACGAATAAGGGTGACAGGCATTTTGCTCATCTGAAGCGAAGCCGGCATCGTATTGAAATGCCCTTGGAAAAACAGGTTCATCATCATTGTATGTATGATATCATCCTGATGATGCCCCAGGGCGATTTTGTTGCAATGAAGTTGCTGCGCCAGATTGAACAGCGCCTTCCTCCGATACCACGAGCACAGGAAACAAACCGGCTTCTTGGTAGGTATGGTATCATCGAATTGTGTGGTAAGCACGTGCAGGCGGACACCCACGCTGCTTGCAAAACGCTCCAGATAGGAGGTGTCACTCTCGTATTTCACGTTCTGCATGCGCACATGGGCAGCTTCTATTGTAAAAGCCGGACGATCAATTCTGGCTTGCTGAGCAAGCAACTCCAACAACAGCAGGGAATCCTTGCCACCGGAAAGTCCCACAAGAATCCTGTCGCCATCCTCCAACAGACGGTAGGTGGCTGTGGCTTTATGGAAAGCCTTCACAATCTTTTTCCTGACAGTGTCTATCTCGCTCAGTGCCATTTATTTCATAAACACCAGATATACCGCACATACAATCAAGAAAAACGCCAGGATATGGTTCCAGTGCAATGACTGCCCTTGAAACAGGATATTGGCAATAACAGCAAAGACACCAAGACTGATACACTCCTGGATTACTTTCAGCTGCACCAACGTGAACGGCCCACCGTTGCCTTGGAACCCCATACGGTTAGCGGGCACCTGACAGCAATATTCAAAGAAGGCGATTGCCCATGAAAACAGCACTACAAGCAGGATGGGCCAGTGGGCGGTGATGCCATTCTGCTGCAATTTCAAATGCCCATACCAAGCAAGTGTCATAAACACATTGCTCAGTATGAGTAAGATGATGGTATAAAGCCCGTTCATGCTATTGATTGAACATCCTGTCCATATTCATCGCAGCCTTTCTTCCGTCGCCCATCGCAAGAATCACGGTGGCACCGCCACGGACGATATCTCCACCGGCAAAAATATCCGGACGTGAACTCTGCATGCTGTCATTCACCACAATGGTGTTTTTCCTGCCCAGTTCCAGACCATTGATAGACTTGGGAACCAAAGGATTGGGAGAAACGCCCACAGCCACAACCACCTGATCGATATCCATGGTGACGGTTTTGCCGGGAACGGGCACCGGAGAACGTCTGCCGCTTTGATCGGGCTCGCCCAATTCCATCACCTGCAGCACGGCCTTGCTCACCGCACCCTGTTCGTCAGCAATGTATTCGATGGGGTTGTGCAGGCACAGGAAGTTGATACCCTCTTCCTTGGCATGCTTCACTTCTTCCAGACGCGCCGGCATCTCCGCCTCAGAACGGCGGTAAACCAGCGTGACGTCAGCCCCTAAACGCCTGGCTGTACGGCACGAATCCATCGCAGTGTTTCCACCGCCGACAACGAGCACCTTCTTCCCGATATTCATGGGGGTGTCCGTTGTAGGATTGGCTGCATCCATCAGATTGACACGAGTGAGATACTCATTGCTCGACATGATGTTGATGGCATTCTCTCCGGGGATTCCCATAAAGTTGGGAAGTCCCGCACCAGAAGCAACATATATGCCCTTGAAGCCCTCCTGCTCCAGTTCCTCTACCGTAATGGTTTTTCCAACGATACAGTCGGTAGTGAACCTGACACCCATGCGCTTCAGGTTCTCTATCTCCACATCCACAATCTTGTTAGGCAACCTGAATTCGGGTATTCCGTACTTCAACACACCGCCAATCTCATGTAGTGCTTCAAACACATGGACTTCATATCCTCTTTTCGCCATGTCACCGGCAAAGCTCAAGCCGGAAGGTCCGGAACCCACCACCGCAATCCTGATGCCGTTGGGCTTTTCAAGATGGGGTAGGGAGATGTTGCCGCTCTCACGTTCGTAGTCGGCAGCAAAACGCTCCAGATAGCCGATTGCCACGGCAGGCTCATTCATTTTCAGATGGATGCACCTGCTTTCACACTGCTTCTCCTGCGGACATACGCGCCCGCATACGGCAGGCAGTGCCGAGGTTTGCTTCAGCACCTTTGCCGCACCTGTAAAGTTACCCGACTCGATACACTTGACAAACGACGGAATATTGATTCCCACAGGACAGCCCTCCACGCAAGACGGTTTGGCACAATCCAGGCATCTCTTTGCTTCGGTGATTGCCATCTCCTTGGTCAGACCTATATTCACTTCTTCTGTACGAGTCTTCGCCCGATATCCTGGCTCCAGTTCCGGCATCACAACACGCTCTATCGAAGTCCTTTCCTTCGGTTTCATCGTCTGCCGCAATTCGCGTCTCCAGTCAGCATCCCTGTCAAGCAACCGGCTGAGGTCTTCATCCCCGGCTTCCGGTGAGTGCTGCGATAGGGCGGCATCGGATGGAGTAGGGGGACAGCAGGCGGCGGGAGCGGCGTCCAGATGCTCCTCAAAATGTTCAAGTTCCTCCTGTTCGGCACGTTTGAACGTGCCCATGCGTTTGAACATCTCATCCCAATCCACCAATGCGCCGTCAAACTCAGGCCCATCGATACACACAAACTTGGTCTTTCCGCCGATGGTGAGCCGGCACGCTCCGCACATGCCGGTACCGTCAACCATGATGGTATTCAGCGACACATCCGTGGGTATGTTGTATTTCTGGGTGAGCAGGCAGCAGAACTTCATCATGATGGGAGGACCGATGGCAAAAACCTTGTCAATGTGTTCCTGTTGTATGAATCTCTCGATACCCACCGTGACAACACCTTTGTCGCCCTTGGAGCCATCATCTGTCATAATAATAATCTCATCAGAATACTTCCTTACTTCCTCTTCAAGGATAATCAGGTCCTTATTGCGACCTGCCAGAACAGAGAGAACCCTGTTGCCGGCTTCTTTCAATGCCTTTATGATAGGAAGCATGGGAGCTACTCCGACGCCGCCTCCGGCACATACCACAGTACCGAACTTTTCAATGTGGGTAGGATTGCCCAAAGGACCTACGACATCCGTGATATAGTCGCCGACATTCAAATCGCAAAGTTTTATCGACGAGAGACCGACCTTCTGAACCACAATGGTGATGGTGCCTTTATCCTTATCGGCATCTGCGATGGTCAAAGGCATGCGTTCGCCTTTGCTTCCGATACGGACAATAATAAAATTACCGGCTTTCCTGCTTCGTGCAATCAAAGGAGCCTCGATTTCGAAAAGAAATACTTTTTCTGAAAACTGTTCTTTTCTGACGATTTTATTCATGAATGAAAAATTTTTGTTACTGTCATCTTCAAGAGCAAAACGTGCTCTTATATTCTGCAAAGTTAATGGTTTCCCAACTAAATGCCAAATAATCTTAAAACAATCTTCCAATCTGATTGATAAGGACAAGTGTATAATTGCATTCTGGTTTCTGCGTTGTCAATGCCAGTCAGCTTCATTGACGATAAGGTTATTAACCTTGCAGCGATAAGGTTATTAACCTTACGGCGATAAGGTTATTAACCTTGCAGCTAACAAAGATATTCTTCAAACTCACGTTATTTATCATAATAGCTATTAAAGACAAATTCCGAACATTCCTTTTATAGGAACTCTAAACAGATTATTTCATCATATACTTTGGTAATTTAACACGTTTTATTAACTTTGCAAAATGAAACCATATTGTCCTACGACATTTAAAACTTAACTTAACAGATGAAAAGAGACCAAGAAATTTTCGACCTGATTGAGAAAGAGCATCAAAGACAACTGAAAGGCATAGAACTGATTGCCTCGGAAAACTTTGTCAGTGACCAAGTAATGGAAGCCATGGGCTCGTATCTTACCAACAAGTACGCTGAAGGATATCCAGGAAAGAGATACTACGGAGGTTGTCAGGTTGTAGATGAAGTGGAACAACTTGCCATCGACCGTGTATGCAAGTTGTTCGATGCGGAATATGCCAATGTCCAGCCACACTCCGGAGCACAGGCAAATGCAGCCGTACTGCTGGCAGTACTGCAACCGGGAGACACCTTTATGGGACTTAACCTGGCTCATGGAGGTCACCTGTCGCATGGTTCTCTTGTGAATACAAGTGGTATTCTGTACAAACCCGTCGGCTATAACCTGAACAAGGAAACAGGGCGTGTGGATTACGATGAAATGGAACGGCTGGCACTGGAACACAAGCCCAAACTGATTATCGGAGGCGGTTCCGCCTATAGCCGCGAATGGGACTATGAGCGCATGAGAGCCATTGCCGACAAGGTGGGCGCCCTGCTGATGATAGACATGGCACATCCCGCCGGACTAATTGCAGCCGGATTGCTCAAGAATCCGGTGAAATATGCGCATATCGTCACCTCGACCACACACAAGACCTTGAGAGGTCCGCGTGGAGGTATCATCCTGATGGGCAAAGACTTCGAGAATCCATGGGGTTATACCACCCCCAAAGGCGCTGTAAAGATGATGAGCCAGTTGCTCAATTCTGCCGTGTTCCCCGGACAGCAGGGCGGTCCGCTGGAGCATGTCATTGCAGCCAAGGCTGTGGCATTCGGCGAAGCGCTCCAACCGGAATTCAAGGTTTGGGCAACCCAGGTGCAGAAAAACGCCAAGGTATTGGCAGACGAACTGACAAAGAGAGGTTTCAGCATCGTCAGCGGCGGTACAGACAACCACTCCATGCTGGTAGATTTGCGGTCCAAATATCCTGAACTGACCGGTAAGGTGGCTGAAAATGCACTCGTTGCCGCCGACATCACCGTGAACAAGAACATGGTTCCGTTTGACTCTCGCAGTGCATTCCAAACCAGCGGCATCCGTCTGGGAACGCCCGCTATCACCACAAGAGGTGCCAAGGAAGACCTGATGGTGACCATTGCGGCACTCATCGAAGAGGTGCTGAATGCTCCTGAAGACGAGAAAGTGATTGCGTCTGTCAGGGCTAAAGTGAATGAAATAATGAAAGACTATCCCCTATTCGCCTAATCGCCTAATCGGATAGCCGGAAGAGTGATGAGCAGGACAGAGTGATTGTGCTGCTCATCATTTTTTATGCCGCAGTTTCTCTGACCGGTCGCTTCTGCATGCAGTCTCACTATCTGCGAACATACCATAAAACGGGTGTATTCGGTAAAACTTCCGGATGGCGACATACAGGAGGTATCAACCACACCGGTATTGACAATGCCGGGGAATGTGGCTCTGAACGTCACAGAAAATGTATGATGTGGCATCTCCCCAAACGAGGACGCTTCAGCGAGCGTGACTTCAGCAGGGCGCAACAAGTCAAAAAGCTGCGTCAGCAGCACCTCGCTTCCCAGCAAATGCACACCGGTCCCTCCCCTCTTCTCTATCTCCGCAAACAATGGCTCCAATCCCTTGGGACGGCATGACACTACGGGCAAGGAGATGGAAGCGGTACGCAAGGCGGATTGACGGGTAAGCATGGAATAAAGGGCATGGTAATAATTGACCAGGGGCTTGACGGCATCCGATACCCCACCCTCCCTCAACAGGGAGAGAATACGGTCCGGATAATAGGACGTTTCGTGTTTGATGGTGGATAGGCAATTCTCAAGTATTGAGTTGGCTATACGATAACGGGAGGCTTCGAACGACAGCATCTCGTCTTGCTGCACCAGTCGGTCAATGGCTTCCACCTGCCGGTCAATATCTGCGGCGTGTCTTTGCTCCTGCTGCCGCAGATGTTCGGAAAACGGTTGCGTTACACGCTGGATATACAAGCGTTTCCGACGGTAATACAGAAAGTAGTAAAGCGGAACAAACGACAGGAGAAGCAGCGCCAATATAATCTGTGCCATGATATGCCTGTTCTTATGTGCCTGTGTCTGACTGTGGTAGTCTTTCAAGGAACTGTCAGACGACAATTCCTTAAACAGACGTGTGTAAAGGGCATTCTGATAATGATACACATCCCAGCGATGCAGAGCCAGAGCTGCAACTGCCATCTCATTACGCACATCCAGACAAATGGAGTGATAGGCGGCATCGCCATTGTTAACGTATTGCAAGCAGGAGTCACCATAAGCCAAAGTCTGCTCGTAACGACCGTTCAGATTGCATTGATACGCACTATCGGCATAACGCAGTGCCTGTTCATAATTCAGACTGTCTCCATAGGTTGCCTGTGTAGCGCCGGCTCCGTTACATACACCCAGGAGCCCGAGAAGAAGCGACACGACATAGGATGCCCCCCTGGGCAACCTGAAATAAAAACGACTGCCTTGATGCAGCACGCTTTGCACATTCATCATGCAAACATCAAACAACTTGCTCGTCTTCCTGTATTTATCAATGATGGCACGGCAGTTGACAAGGCCAAAGCCGCTTCCATGGTACAGCTTGTTCTGGAAAATCTCTGAGATTTTCTCCTCTGACATGCCACAACCTGTGTCTGCCACCGATATTTCCACATAATCAGGATGTGGCACAGCGGAAATCCTCACGACACCACCTTCGGAAGTGAATTTACGGGCATTGTCTGTCAACGTGTTCAGCATGAAGAGCGTGAGCGTCTTGTCTGCCTTGACCACGGCATCGGTATTATCAACGACAAGTTGTTTTCCCTGCATGGAGAAACTCATCCCATTTCTCCTGATGATGTCAAACAACTCCTGCAAAGGAAAACTCTCCACATGGATGTCCAGACTCCCCTGCCCCATCGTTATCCACTTGGTGAGCACGCTACTGTTGAGTCGGATTTGTTCAACCAGTTCATTCAGATATTGCCTGACACCCTGTAACCTGTCATCGCCTTCCGGGAACGAAGCCGATTTGTCAACGGTATAGTTCAGTCGTTCAATGAGTGACATGGTGGCATTGACCAAAGCGAATTTTGCCTTGAACTCCACATTCTTTTTCAAACCGCTCTCTATGTCACACCTGTCAATCTGTATCTTCTCCCCCAACTCCTCATATTGCTCCTTTTTCTCGAATAACACCGTTTGATGCTCCTCTTCCCGCTGTTCCAGGAGTTGCTGAAACTCCCTTTGCTGTCGGGACATGTCATATCTGGTTCTGGAAAGATGGCGTGCCCTGATGATAAAGGCAATCAGCAAGATGAAGATAATCAATGTCAGGATAATGTACAGGCGCTGACTGGCACTGAGTTGATGGAGCAATGCGATGCGCGATTCATAATACCTGTCTTGTCGTGTATTCTGCTGCAGGTCAAGGTATTTATTGCGGTAATAATCGCTTCGTGGCTTCATGTCCAGGGCGGAATATGCCAATGAAAATTGCTCATAGATGCTTGCCATCAAGTCTGGCGCCCTATGTATCAGAGGATTGGCACAAGCCTTGTTGAGATATGCCACCGCATCCGTATAACATCCTTGATTGAACCTGATGGAAGCGCATGTGCGATAAGCGCCCGCCACCTGATAGACGTCACCATACATCGTGAACAGCCTGAGTGCTTCGTGTGCACACGAGTCAGCCTGCCGCATATCGGTATCCATCAGATGCTCCGCGAGTGATTCAAGACTGTTGGCATGAAAGAAGACAAGACCTGCACTCTTTGCCAGACTTATGCAACGTTGCAGATTCTCACATTCTTCCTTGTGAACTACAGAAGGACTTCCCTCCACCATTCCGCCGGAACCGATATGGTACAAGAAGCCAAGATATTGTGCCGTGTCTGCTGACAGGATGTCTATACGATATAATGGCGCCACCTGTATGCGGGCGGTATTGAGCAGCCCCACATAGTAGTAATAGGTGGAATTGACAATGGCAAACTCTGTATGGGCATACAGCAAGCGTTTCTGCTGCCTCGCTGAATAGCCGGCACTGTCTTGACTTATCATTTTCCTGCATTCTTTCGCCTTGTCCAGATAGAGATAGAAGGCGGTATTGTCGGAACGACGCTGGCATAGTCGCATGTGCTGTATGTACGCAATATACCTTTCCAGGCGACTGTCTGATTGTTCGGCACTTTGCAGCAGAGTTTCCGCATGAGGGTAATCCATGCGGATGATACTTACAAAAGCCATGTTGTTGATGGCCTCCCCACTATCCGCATCGTGCTCCATGCACAGGTCCAGAGCCTGTTTGGCATAAGACATGGCAGAATCCAAATCACGATAATGATAGGAATAGGAAATATCGTTCAGCCTGTCAACATGTTTTGTAGAAAAAGACGAACAGGCTGAAAACAACAAAAGACCGCAAAGAGAAAGAATCAGATTGCGGCCTTTTGTCAGTATGAAATTATGATCTTGCCTTGGCAATGTAACCTAACGCTTCAGCACATTTGTCGGATATTGCCTGCCAGTTTTCTGCGGCAATCACATCCTTCGGGAACAGTTTGGAACCCATGCCCACGCAATAGACACCAGCTTTAATCCAAGAGGTAAGGTTGGCTTCATCGGGTGATACGCCACCGGTAACCATCAGTTTGCTCCAAGGCATGGGAGCCATCAGACCCTTGACGAGATTGGGACCCAAAACATCACCGGGGAATATCTTGCACAAGTCGCAACCAGACTCCTGGGCTGCCCCCACTTCGCTCACGCTGCCGCAACCAGGTGTATAGGCCACCAGACGACGGTTGCAAATCCTGGACACTTCAGGATTGAACAAAGGACCTACTACAAAGCAGGCACCCAACTGGATATAAAGGGCGGCAGTGGCAGGATCCACCACAGAACCAACTCCCATAGCCAGTTCCGGACACTCCTTGGCAGCAAACTTCACCACCTCGGCAAACACCTCATGTGCAAAGTCACCGCGATTGGTAAACTCAAATGCACGAACGCCACCGTCATAACATGCCTTCACCACTTTCTTTGCAATTTCCGCATCCTTGTGGTAGAACACAGGTACCATGCCGGTAGAACCTATTTTAGCAAGAACTGCAATCTTATCAAATTTTGCCATATTGTTATTTCTCCATGTGTTTGAAAACTACACTACTTGATTATCTCTGTACGCGGCCGGAAGCGTCGCCACCTGCCAAAGCCTCTACCTCTTCCTTGCTCACCATGTTGAAGTCGCCGGGGATAGTATGCTTCAAAGCGGATGCAGCCACAGCAAACTCCAATGCCTTGCCCTGGTTGTCAGGATAGGTAAGCAATCCGTGAATCAGACCGCCGGAGAAAGAGTCGCCACCACCTACACGGTCGATAATAGGCATAATGTCATAGTGCTTGCTCTGGTAGAATTCCTTGCCGTCGTAAATCAAAGCCTTCCAGCCATTGTGGGTAGCCGACAGAGACTCTCTCAGGGTGGAAACCACATATTTGAATCCGAAGGTTTCCATCATGCCCTTGAAAATACCATAGTAGCCCTCTGCATCTGTTTTTCCGCCTTCCACGTCAGCCTCGGGCTTGAAGCCCAGACACAACTGTGCATCCTCCTCATTACCGATGCACACGTCCACATACTTCATCAAAGGCTTCATGATGCTCTGTGCCTTCTCTGAAGTCCACAACTTCTTACGGAAGTTCAAGTCAACAGATACGGTCACTCCATGACGCTTTGCAGCCTCACAAGCCAACTTGGTCAGTTCAGCAGCCTTGTCGCTGATGGCAGGTGTGATACCGCTCCAATGGAACCAGTCAGCACCCTCCATGATGGCATCAAAATCGAAATCCGCAGGTTCTGCCTCTGCAATAGAACTGCCGGCACGGTCATAAATAACCTTGGAGGGACGCATGGAAGCACCTGTTTCCAAGAAATAGATACCTACTCTATCACCACCACGGGCCACAAACTCGGTGTGAACTCCGAATTTTCTCAAAGAATTGACTGCACACTGACCAATTTCGTGCTTTGGCAGTTTTGACACGAAATAGGCTTCATGGCCATAGTTGGCACAACTGACAGCCACATTGGCCTCTCCGCCACCATACACCACGTCAAAACAATCACTCTGCACGAATCTCTTCTGTCCAGGAGAAGACAGACGAAGCATAATCTCTCCTAATGTTACTACTTTTGCCATAAGTTATTATGTATGTTATGTTGTAAAAATAAATGAGTCTGTTCTGATTTGTTTACGAGGACAAAAATAGTTCTTTTTTCTTAAACGCAGAAAAGAAATGTGACAAAAAAATTTTTTTTCAGAAAAATAATGGGATAGCCCTATACTGATTACAAATTTTATTGGTACTTTTGCCATTGGGATAATGCCCGTCATCGCTTAAAACGAGAAATGTATATGACTACGGAAAAAATAAGGATAAAGGATGTCGCAAAACTGGCAGGAGTTTCTGCGGGCACCGTGGACAGGGTGCTGCATAACAGACCTAACGTGTCAGAAGAAGCAAGGAAAAAGGTTGAAAAAGCGATAAAGGAAATGGATTATCGGCCCAATGTATATGCAAGTGCATTGGCGTACAACAAAGCATACAATTTCTACTGTATCATTCCAAAGCACATTTCAGAAGCCTATTGGGAAGAGATTGAAGAAGGCGCGATGAGCGCAAGAGACAAAAGAAGAGACTTTCACGTGAGTCTGAAGATGATGTACTACCAGAGATTTGACGCAAGTACATTCATCAATGTCACCGAAACCTGCTTGAGCGAACATCCGGACGGAGTGATTATAGTCCCCTCTACCCTGGAACTGACAAGGAACTTCACAGACAAGCTGCACGAAATGGGCATCCCTTTCATCCTGCTTGACTCCTATATGCCCGACCTCAAGCCATTGTCATTTTTCGGACAGGATTCGTTCTGCAGCGGATATTTCGCGGGCAGAATGCTGATGATGGTGGCTTACAAGGAGACAGAAATCATGCTGATGAAACAGATGCACAACGGAAATGTGGCAAGCAAGCAGCAAGAGAACCGGGAAACGGGTTTCAGACATTACATGAGAGACCACTTCCCCGACGTGAAAATCACAGAGCTGAACCTGCCGCTGGAAGAGGCACGAAAAAAATACGACACCCTGCTCAATGATTTCTTTACCACACACCCCCACGTGCATCACTGTATCACATTGTGCTCCAAGGCACATCTTGTGGGCGAATACCTGTTGAGAAGCAATCGCCGGAATGTACAGATTATGGGATATGATATGGTCAAGAAAAACGCCATGTGCCTGAAGCAAGGCTCTATTTCCTTCCTTATTGCCCAGCATGCTTATATGCAGGGCTATTGCTGTATGGAGACACTCTTTGAGGCCATCGTGCTTAAGAAGAAAGTGGTGCCGGTAAACTATATGCCGATAGAGCTGCTTACCAAGGAAAACATTGAATTCTACCGACGTACCCAACTTTAAATCAAATAATTACTAATACTAAATAATCAAAAAGATGGAGCAATCATTTTTAAAAATCAATCCCGCAGACTCTGTGGTGGTATGTTTGCAAGCCTTGCAAAAGGGTGAGATAATCAAAGTAAACGGTCAGTCCATAACCATCAACCAAGATACGCCTGCCGGGCATAAGATATTGGTAAAACCGACCAAAGTCGGAGAGAACGTAATCAAATACGGTTACCCAATAGGCCATTTGACCCAAGAGTTAAATGTGGGTGATTGGGTAAACGAGAATAACCTGAAGACCAACTTGTCCGGAACACTGGAATATACCTACGCTCCTGTAGATGAGAAGCTGTCCATCGAAGACGAGCACATGACATTCAACGGATATGTAAGAAAGAACGGTGAGGTAGGTACCAGAAATGAAATTTGGGTGGTGCCTACCGTTGGCTGTGTAAACGGTATTGCAGAAAAACTGGTGCAGCTCCTTAAGGAAGAGACCCGTGAAGAGGGTATTGACGCCATCTATGCATGGCACCATAATTATGGCTGTTCACAATTGAGCGATGACCACGAAAACACCAAGAAAGTGCTGAGAGACCTCACCTTGCACCCCAATGCAGGAGCCGTACTGGTAGTAGGATTGGGATGCGAGAACAACCAGCCCGATGTATTTGAAGAGTTTCTGGGTGATTACGACCGCGACCGCATCAGGTTTATGGTGGTACAGAAGGTCGAAGGCGATGAGTTGGAGGCAGGCATGAACATTCTTCGCGACCTGTATGCAAAGGCTAAGGCAGACAAGCGCGAGCCTGTATCTGTAAGTAAGTTGCGTATCGGTTTGAAATGTGGCGGAAGCGATGGCTTCAGTGGTATTACCGCCAACCCACTGGTGGGAGAGTTTTCTGATTGGCTGGTGGCTCAAGGCGGCACATCTGTTCTTACAGAAGTACCGGAAATGTTTGGTGCCGAGACCATACTGATGAACCGTTGCGAGAACAAGGACCTGTTCGAGAAAACCGTCACTATGGTCAACGATTTCAAGAACTACTTCCTGAGTCATGGAGAACCGGTTGGAGAGAATCCTTCACCAGGCAATAAGGCAGGAGGTATCTCCACGTTGGAAGACAAGGCTCTGGGCTGCACCCAGAAATGCGGCAGGGCACCTGTGAGCGGCGTGCTGAAATATGGAGACAGGCTCCAGAACGAAGGACTTAACCTGCTTTCTGCTCCCGGCAACGACCTTGTGGCTTCCACGGCATTGGCATCGGCAGGATGTCAGATTGTACTGTTTACCACTGGAAGGGGAACTCCCTTTGGCACATTCGTCCCGACCATGAAGATTGCCACCAACTCAAATCTTGCATCAAGAAAGCCCAACTGGGTGGATTTCAATGCCGGCAAACTGGTAGAGGGAACATCCATGACCGATTTGCTCAGAACATTCATCAGCAAGATAATTGCTGTGGCCAATGGCGAAAAGGCACGGAATGAAATCAATGGCTATCGCGAAATATCCATCTTTAAGAATGGCGTGACACTGTAATGTGGAACCGCCGGAAGCATGAAAATGGAATCTGTTTTAGAACATAATTTCTTCTCATTGTTGCGGAGCGGTGTCTTAGGGCGTCGCTCCGCAATCAATCCCATGTCTGGATGGAAATGGCAAAGACTGTGCCATGTGGCACAATGCCACGACATCAGCACGTGGATATTGAAAGGCTATCACACAATGGGAGATGACTATTTTCTACAACAGCATCAGAGTCTTTTCATTTCTTTAGGAGAAACACGCAATAACACTCTGGATAACGGAGATTTACAGAAAGACGCTCAAGTAGTGGATTATTCGGAATGGATACACAGAATGACTACTCCGTTTCTGAACAAACGCTACGAAAGCATTGTCGGCAGAGCAAAAGCACAAGCCGATGATGATACCATTTCGCTCTTCAAGCTAATCGTACAGAATGTAAGGTGCCTGCTCAATACCGGAGTCAATCTGCACCTGTTCATCTCAGTGGTCCGGTTCTTGCTTCAGGAGAAAAAAGTTGATGCGGACGAACTGGCTACATACCTCAGGGAAACACATCTTACCGACATGGCGCAATACTTGGGCGAACTGATTGTTACAGTGTTCCAAATAGATGTTGACCGCGTGGTATTCATGAAGAGAAAGGGCATCCGTCACAAACGCATGATTGAAGAAGACTTGCACGAGATATTCATCAGGAAGCCCAACCATTGGTTCTTCACTCAGGGCAATCACGTATTTGTAAAGGCAAGTGACACCCATGCCATGTACCAGCAGTTTGGGAAGGCCATGAGATACTTTTTCTTTGCTCCATGGGAAACCGCTACAAATCTCACAAGTGCCATAACACACTCCATCGCACATATAGAAGAATGAAACAGAAAGAAAGATATGCCGTTATTCTTGATTATTTCAGGAAATCGATGCCCACCGCCGATACAGAATTGAACTTCGGCAATCCCTTCCAACTGTTGGTTGCCGTGATGTTAAGTGCCCAGTGTACAGACAAGCGCGTCAACATGGTGACGCCCGCACTCTTTGAGCGCTATCCTTCCGCACGATTACTGGCAGAAGCCACACCCGCAGAAGTTTTTGAACATATAAGAAGCATCTCCTATCCCAACGCGAAAGCGCGGCATCTGGTCGAGATGGCAAGAATGCTTACAAACGATTATGGCGGAGAAGTGCCCGACACCATGGAGAAGCTATTGACACTGCCGGGTGTAGGCAGAAAAACCGCCAACGTGATTATGGCGGTAGCATACGGCAAATCAGCAATGGCTGTAGATACCCACGTATATAGGGTAAGCCATCGGTTGGGACTTGTCGATAAGAAAGACAACACCCCCTTCAAAGTGGAGCAAAAACTGGTAAGGAACATACCGCAACACGAAATGCACAAAGCACACCATTGGCTTCTGTTGCACGGCAGATACACCTGTACCTCGCGCAACCCCAAATGCGACACCTGTGCTATTCACGATGCTTGCGCGGAGTATCGCTCCAGCGCTTCAGCATCTTGCGGTGAAAACGGTCCTCAGCCTTGAGAATGTCGTACACCTTGTTCGCAGGTATCTTTTCAAGGATTTTGTTGTGATACTGCTGTTCTATCTCCTTTATTTCCAGGTCATACTTGTCTTGTTGCTGTATCACCTCCCTACATTCCTTCTCTGACTGAGGCTTTTTGCGACCCAGATTCTTACGTTTGTCAAATACGACACGCTTCTGTGCGCCAAACTTCTTATACAAGGGGATAAACGTTGCCTGCTCTTGGGCATTCAGTTCCGCTTCCTTGACGATAAAGTCAATCAATGCCTTTTGATAATCATGCGGAGACATTGCCTGGTTGTCTGTACGGGCACCCTTCTTGCCATGCTGCGGCTGCGCATAACCTCCGGCAACAACAAATAATGCAAGACATAAAACGAACGTCCTCAACCAATTCTTCCTTATCTTTGTTTTCATCTTATCCCTCTCTTTTGTTCCTGTACGATATCTGTTTCTGTACATTTATTTGTTCCAGTACCTTCTCCCTGTCCGTAAATCAATAGTCTGTTGACGTGATACACGCATAGATGTCTGTATTGTCCATCATGGCGTAATCCATCAGAACGTCCTGGTATGAATTCTGCACATTGCTCTCCGCATCCATCGACACCAAGGCATGTCCGGATTGGATTATCTGCTTATTATGAAAATAAACATAGGAGGAAAGTCCCATGACCACACCCACAAGACTGGCTGCCACAGCAACCCGAACGGAAAGGGCAAACCGCTTTTTCCGTGTTGTCTGCTGAGGTATGCGTTGCATGACATCCGGTACCAGACGGTCGAAATAGCCATCGGGCACGCTGAAACAGTTTTGTTTGTTCTTTTCTAACAACATCTTACTTCTAAGGTCTAATCATTCTTTATGTATGTGACGAACAAAATTCGCATTCGTTTAATCCCTACGCTTCAAATATTCCGAAATCTTTTTCACTGCAATATGATATGAAGCCTTCAAAGCCCCTTCCGAGGTATGAAGAATCTCGCTTATTTCGCCGTACTTCATTTCTTCAAAATACCTCAGATTGAACACGGTCCTCTGCACTTCAGGCAATTTCGTTATGGCTTCATACAGCAATGCCTGCGTGTAGTCTCCATCAAAGTATCTGTCCGACGCCAGCATATCCGCCACATGATGCTCAGACAGGGTGTCGGCATTGTCCAGTGCCCTGGTCTTCTTTTTACGGATAAAGTCCAGACTTTCATTGGTGGCAATACGGAAGAGCCAGGTGGACAGTTTTGATGCGTTTCTGAAGTTATCAATGTTCGACCACACTTTCATAAACACGTTCTGCAGTATGTCATTGGCATCCTCATGCACCAGCACCATACGCCTAATCTGCCAGTACATCTGTTCACTGTATTGACGTACCAACATCTCAAAACCTTTCCTCCTTGTTTGAGGATTGAAAAGATTTTCCAGTATCTCTTTATCTTCTGCCTCTCCCACGTTACTACCTTTTAGACGTCAGAAAACACAACAGGGTTTAAGGTGTTCCATCATTATTTTGTCATATTCATAAATGTCATTAAAATATTCCAGCCGGCCGCCCTCCTCCGGATAGACCGTGAAATACGTGATAAAAAGGGGCACCTTGGAGTCGATTTTCAAATACGGGACGAGCGTCACATCGGCAGCTTCATCAGCCAGTTCCTCCACATATCGCTGCCCTCGGGCAGAGACGGGCGGCAGCCCCAATGTAATACGAATCTTGTCCATCGTCCATTCGTCCTTTTCCCCCACGAGATATGTCAATAGTCCAAAGGGGTTCTGTACTCTCACACAGCCATGAGACACCGTGCGATGGCTCCGGTCAAACACCTGCCTGTTTGACGTATCGTGGAGATACACAGAAAAATTGTTGTCAAATCTGAATATGACACGCCCCAATGAATTTCCTTCACCGCCTTTTTGAATGACACTGTATCTTCCAGACTCCAGCATCCTCGACGAGATGTTTCGGACATCTTCTATGACATGGCTCTCCTTGTTGACTATATAATAATTGTTGCGTGCAAAATAGGCAGAATCCCGGGCACGTAACGCCACCTCATTCTTGATGATGGAATACGGGATGTTCCACGTCGGATTCAACTGGATGTACTTGAAATGACTGTTGAGCATGGGTGTCTTGTTCTTCAGACTTCCACAGGCAATCTTCATTTTCATCACGGAGTCCTCTGAATATGCGTACAACTGAAGCGCCGCGATATTGACAACAACCTGTTTTTTAGACAGTAACTCGTCCGGCAGCAGATTTCTCCAGCGCAAGCGCTCCATATTGCAGAGAAGTGCCTGGCGCCTTGTTCTATCCAGACTCCTGTCAGCCAACTGCTCCCTCATTGTCTTGTAGAGAGGACTTTTCGTTTCGCAACTGTCAAGCATGGAGGTAATGCCGCCGTACATCAACAGCCTCTCCAACAAGGCATCCATCGAAACAGAGTCAGCGTGTTCCAACGGGACATCAAACAGCTGGCGATAACTGATTACCTCATGCCTTACCGTATCTTCCTTCAACGCATCCAGACGATTGAAAACATGCCAAGGCTGGATAAAGCCATACCGTTGTCCCACGTAATACCTCAGAAAGGATTTGGTAAGATGATATTCCAGCCGTGCAATCACTTGATTGATGTTCGGTTCTTCCATACCATTGGAACGGAAAGCACACAATCTCGACATATCCGCCCCGATGGTATCTTTAAGGAAGAAAGCGGATTTCAAGCCATGCTCCCCCACTCTTTCCAACCGGGACAACAAGGTGTCGGCCTGTGGCTTCACCCCATACCAATCCACCCATAGCAAACGGTTCCGGCTCCGGTAGAAGTGCGCGGCATATTTGTCGGAGGTAAAGCGTAACCTCTCCCTGTCTGTCAACGCGCCTATCTCCTGATGAATCAGATCCACATCTATGCTACCAGAAGACAGATTTTCCTTTACATGCATAGTGTCGCGTGCGGATGCACCGTCCGCCGTCCCAGAAAAAAACGCCTCCTTGGGAGAAGACTTGCACGCTGCAAGGCACAAGGCAATCCCTCCCATGAGAAACGGCGCACTTTCCACAAGCATCAAACGAAAACACCTTATAATCTGCAACATCTGTCAAACAAGCATAGATGACTGTAGGTGGGTTCTGTAGATTTCCACCTGTATTCTTTTTCGCTACACTTCAATAATCATGCCCTCATCCGAAAGGATTGTATTCGGAAATACGGAGCGAGCCTCTTCCAACAACACCTTTTCATCCTCATACCTTGCAGAATAATGCCCCAAAAGCAGTTTTCCTGCATGTGCGTCCCTCGCTACGGTTGCAGCCTGTTCCGCAGTAGAGTGCATGTATTTGCGTGCCATCTTCTCATTGTCCTTGCCATACGTACTTTCATGATACAGCACATCCACTCCCTCCAGCATCCCACACAGTGTGGGGATGTATTCCGTATCGCTGCAATAGGCATAACTCCTTGCTTTTTCAGCCGGATACACCAGTTGGGCATTGTCTATGATTTCTCCCGAAGCGGTCACACCGTCCATTCCTCTTTTTATGTTATTGATTTGACTTACCGATATGCCATACATATCCACGATGTCTCTCCTTATATGGGGCAAGCCGTTTTTTTCACGAAACAGGAAACCGCAACAAGGCACCCTATGCTGAAGAGGAACAGAATACACCTCCACACTATGGTCTTCATAAATCACCTTGTTCACAGTCGTTTCCGTGGCATGAAACACAAGCGGATAGTCCAGTCCATGGCAGAATGTATCAATCTGCAGTTGCAACACCTTCTCTAACGCTGCGGGCGCAAAGATATGGACAGGTGCCGTTCTCCCCAACATGCCAAAGGTAGAAAGCATTCCCACCAATCCCAGACAATGGTCACCGTGAAGATGGGAAATGAATATATGGCTTATCTTGGAAAAGCGGATATGCGATTGCCTCAGCTGAGTCTGTGTTCCCTCGCCGCAATCCACCAAAAACATTTTTTTCCTTATCTCCACCACTTGGGATGAGACCGTATGTTTTCCCGTTGGCAAGGCACTCCCACAGCCGATGATATGTATTTTGAATGGCTCCACAGAACAAGGGTATTAGTGTTGACGGTAATATTCAAACCTGTCTTCGGCATTTGCAAAAATCAAAGAGTCGGCATCTAACTTCACGATATCGTAAAGATTCACTTCTTCTTCATCCCCTCCACCCTCACGTGTCAGTTGAAGTTCCAGTCTTCCGTTGAATATTCTCCAAGACCGATACATCAGTATAGACTGGTTGATACCCTCCACGATGCCTCCTTCAAGCAAACTGATGCCCACCTCAGAACTTCCGTCAAGAGGATTCAACATCATCCAGTTACCCAAAAGGGTGGTTTCGTTGATTACCAACGATGCCTCTGTACGGTTTTCATTGACCATTACAGCCATCCTGTCTCCGCACGAATAGCCGCCATGCACCTTGTTCTGTTCCTTGGCTTTGTAGATGCTCAGATTGAGTGTGTCACCATTGTCCGCTATCAGTTGCAGGGTGTTCATTGCAGATGCTTCTCCACAGAGTCCGAACAGAGTGGAGTTTTTCACCGGAGTGGAATGTGTGTAGTCCAGTTCCTCAAACTCCACCTTCTGTTTTTTTCCCTTACACCCTCCGAAAAACATGGCAACAGCCACAACTGCCGCCATGAATAGATATAGATTACATCTCTTACTCATGTTCTTTCTTTTTTGCTTCGTTCCACAATCTGTCCATTTCTATCAACGACAATTCTGCCAGTTCCTTCCCTTGCATCTTGCACTGCTCTTCTATATAGTTAAATCGCCTTGCAAATTTTTGGTTGGTCCTTTCAAGTGCGGTATCAGGATTGATGTGATAATGTCTTGCCACGTTTATCATGCTGAACAGGAAATCTCCAAACTCGGCAACAGCATTGTCCTTATTGCTTTCGGAAAGCTCTTTCTTCAGTTCGTCAATTTCTTCATGCACCTTGTCTCACACGTCTTCGCAATTCTCCCAGTCAAACCCCACATTGTGCGTCTTGTCTTGTATTCGGTAGGCTTTGATGATGGAGGGAAGCGCATCCGGCACACCTGCCAAAACACTCTTGTTTCCGTTTTTCTCCTTGAGTTTCAGTTTCTCCCAGTTTTCCATAACCAGTTCCGAAGTCACTTCATTCCCGTCTGTTGCGGCATTCCTATCAGCCTCAGACTCTTGTGAGATGGGTTTGGGAAAGGGTTTTCCTATCTGGTTAGGCCTATAGACATGCGGATGGCGGTAAATCAGCTTGTCCACCAGCTGATTGCACACATCCTTGATATCAAACCCGCCTTGTTCTTCAAATATGCGTGCGTAAAAACACACATGAAGCAATACATCTCCCAGTTCCTTGCATACATTCTGTATATCCTGCTTGATGATGGCATCACTGAGTTCAAATACCTCTTCTATAGTGTTGGGACGCAAACTGTGCTCTGTTTGCTTCCTATCCCAAGGGCACTCTTCCCTCAACACATTCAGTACATCCAACAAACGGCCGAATGCTTCTGTTTTTTCTTGCTTGCTGCTCATGCTGTCGATACTCGTTATGGTCTGACTTCCCCTTGCCCCTCATATTACTTTCCGAAGTCGGGCACTTGCTATTGGTTTTTCAATATCTGCAAAATTACACATTATTTTCGTTTAAACAGCCACTTTCTCTACATTTTTCGAAAAGACTCTCCAAGATATTATCCACCATATCCCACTGTGATGATACAATTGATAACCGTGCTGCGGAAAGCCGGTTATCTATACGCTGAAAAGAATACCGATGCCGCATCTCGTAAACGAAGTATGAAAAAAAACCGACCGATGAACAGCTGTAATCTACTGTTCATCGGTCAATTCAATATAGGCGGATTCTGTCAAATCCCACCGATAATCGGACACTGGGTCTGTACACTCTCAAAAGAGCTACTGACAGACTTCCTTATGCCAACGTAATCTTGTCTTCTGCTGCAACAATCTTGCCTTCCTTGAACAACCAGCCCATACCCAGAAGAGTCTCTTCCTCGCTGATTTTGGCTTTCTTTGCTATTTCCTTAACAGACAAAGCGCTTTCAGATGATGCCAAAGCCTGATAAACATCTCCAGCCTTGAAACCTACGCTCTCTGCATTTACCACCAAAGCTGCTTTCTTGGTGCCACAACTTCTCTTTGCCGGAGCCTTCTTGATTTCTTCGCACTGAGCCACTTCGGCTGTTGTCTTCTTTGTAGTCTTCTTTTCTGCCATAACTAATTTAATTTATCAGATAAACAATTGATATCATTATCATCAATTTTGTTGCAAATTTACAGCAAATATAATTCCAAACAAAGAAATTGAACAAAAAACAGCTGATTATCACCGTTTTTTGCTCAATTCCATGTATTGGCATTGATTTATATCAATTATTTCTGTGCTTCAGCAGAATTTTCCGCTTCCACCTTCAACTGAAGTTCAGCCAACTGTTTGTCTGCTATCACGCTCGGTGCATCCAGCATCACATCCCTGCCGCTGTTGTTCTTAGGGAAGGCGATACAGTCTCTGATAGAATCCAGACCGGCAAAAATACTTACCATCCTGTCGAGTCCGAACGCCAAACCTGCATGAGGAGGCGCTCCGTACTTGAAGGCATTGATTAGGAATCCGAACTGTGCCATAGCCTGTTCCGGCGTGAATCCAAGGATATTGAACATCTTTTCCTGCAGCTTGCCGTCGTGAATACGCAGGCTGCCACCACCTACCTCTATACCATTGCACACAAAATCGTATGCCTTGGCACGCACCTTTTCAGGACATGTCTCCAGCAGAGGGATATCGTCGGGATTGGGCATGGTGAAGGGATGGTGGGTTGACATGAGTCTCTGCTCTTCGTCGCTCCACTCGAACAGGGGGAAATCCACTATCCACAGGCATTGGAACTTGTTCTTGTCTCTCAAGCCCAAACGTTCAGCCATCTCCAGGCGCAGGGAGCACAGTTGCACACGCGTCTTGTTGATATTGTCTCCGCAAAGAATCAGCACCAAGTCGCCGTCCTTGGCATCGGCCTTTTCCTTTACCTGAGCCAGAACCTCAGGAGAATAGAACTTGTCTATGCTTGACTTGACGGTGCCGTCTTCATTATACTTGATATATACCAGTCCGCTCGCACCTACTTGCGGGCGTTTTACAAACTCGGTCAGCTGGTCAAGTTGCTTGCGGGTATAGCCGGCACATCCAGGCACACAGATACCTCCTATGTAGTTGGCGTTGTCGAACACCGGGAAAGTCCCCGTATTCTTCAACACGTCAGCCAGTTCCACAAACTCCATACCGAAACGCATGTCAGGCTTGTCACTTCCGAAACGCCTCATGGCTTCCGCCCAAGTGAGCTGTGGTAGTGCCTCGGGCAAATCCACGTCGAGCACCTCCTTGAACAAATGTCGCATCATCTGCTCGAACAGGGAAATCACGTCTTCCTGGTCAACGAAACTCATCTCACAGTCAATCTGTGTGAACTCCGGCTGGCGGTCTGCACGCAAATCCTCGTCTCTGAAACATTTAGCTATCTGGAAATAGCGGTCAAAACCGCTCACCATCAGCAGTTGCTTGAGGGTTTGGGGACTCTGCGGCAACGCATAGAACTGACCGGGATTCATGCGTGAAGGCACCACGAAGTCGCGGGCACCCTCGGGTGTAGAACCGATAAGTATGGGAGTCTCCACCTCGATGAAATCCCTCTTGTCCAGGAAATTGCGGACCAGAATGGTAAGCCTGTGCCTGAGTTCCAGGTTCTCTCTCACCTTCTTTCTGCGCAAATCCAGATAGCGGTATTTCATGCGTATATCATCGCCGCCATCGGTATTGTCCTCGATAGTAAAGGGAGGAGTAATACTGCTGCTCAGCACATTCAGTTCGCTTGCCAGCACCTCTATTTCACCGGTAGGGATATTCTTGTTTTTGCTCTCACGCTCATTTACAACACCTTTGACCTGAATACAGTATTCACGTCCCAATTTGTTTGCCTGCTCGCACAGCGATGCGTCGGATGACTCGTTGAATACCAACTGGGTAATGCCATACCTGTCTCTCAAATCGACAAACGTCATTCCACCCATCCTTCTGCTACGCTGCACCCAACCTGCCAATGTAACGGTTTTGCCTTGATCGGCCAGTCGCAATTCACCACAAGTGTTTGTTCTATACATTGTTCGAAAAATTACAATTTAGATATGAATATTTGGGGTATGCAAAGTTAAGAACAATTCTGCTCCCAGCAAAATAATATTTGTTTTTTGTTGGATTACGGGTGGAGATTATGCAAAATCATCGAAAAACGATGACATGCTAAAATAATGCACAAAACATTTTGAAATGTGCAAATAATAATTTATCTTTGCACAACAAAATAAAATCTGTGCAATGAATAGCATACAAAGTTTCAACTCATATATAGAAAACAGTATTAAGGGAAACTGGGACTTCGATGCCCTGACAGACTATAAGGGAATCACCCTGCAATACCACGATGTGGCAAGAAAGATAGAGAAGCTGCACATCCTGTTTGAGTACAGCGGCATACAGAAAGGAGACAAGATAGCCATCAGCGGAAGGAACAGCGCCCACTGGGCGGTAGCCTTTTTCGCCACGCTCACCTATGGTGCGGTGGCTGTTCCCATTCTGCATGAGTTCAACGCCTCCCAGATACACAATATTGTGAATCATAGCGAGTCAAAACTGCTCTTTGTGGGCGATGTGGTGGTCAAGTCCATCAACCCGCAAGAGATGCCTGCACTGGAGGGAATCATCAATCTGCCCGATTATTCCATATTTGTGTCGCGTTCGGAGAAACTGAACTACGCGCGCGAACATCTTAATGAACTGTTCGGACGCAGATACCCCAAAGCCTTCAGAAAAGAGCATGTAAAGTATCATTCCGACAGTGCCGAAGAACTGGCTCTCATCAACTACACCAGCGGCACCACGGGATTTTCCAAGGGAGTGATGATACCCTATAGGGCACTGTGGGGCAACCTGGACTTCTGTCTGCAAGCCATCGGTACGAAAATACCGCAACGCAGCAACATGCTCAGCATATTGCCTATGGCACACATGTACGGAATGACTGTAGAGTTTTTGTTCGCCTTTGCCCATGGCTGTCATCTGTTCTTCCTTACCCGCCTGCCATCCCCTGCCATCATCGCGCAGGCTTTTGCCGAAATAAAGCCTGCCATCATCATTGCCGTTCCCTTGATAGTGGAAAAAATCATCAGGAAGCACGTCTTCCCCAAGGTGCAGACCAATGGGGTAAAACTGCTGTTAGGAATGCCTGTCATCAGCAAGAAGGTGAAGCAGCGTATCTGCGAACAGGTAAAAACCATCTTCGGTGGCAATGCCTATGAGGTTATCGTAGGAGGTGCCCCCTTGAACCAGGAGGTAGAGAAGTTCCTGAGAAACATTGAATTCCCACTGACCATGGGCTACGGCGCTACCGAATGTGCCCCCTTGATTACTTTCAGCGACCATACCGACTTTGTGTGCGGAAGTTGTGGTACGCCCGTATCTTACATGGACGTGAAGATTCTCAGTTCCGACCCGCAGAACATTGCCGGCGAGATAGTGGCCAAGGGCACCAACGTGATGCTTGGCTACTACAAGAATCCGGAAGCCACCGCATCCGCCCTTGACAAAGACGGATGGTACCACACCGGAGACCTTGCCACCATGAGTGCCGACGGACATGTGTTCATCAGAGGGCGCATCAAGAACATGCTGCTGGGCTCCAACGGCCAGAACGTTTATCCTGAAGAGATAGAAGACAAGCTGAACTCTATGGCACTGATATCCGAGAGTATCATCATCCAGCGCGAGGAAAAACTGGTGGCTCTGGTGCATCCCGACTTTGACGAAGCCTCCCAGTTGGGCTTTACCAGCGAAGACCTGACCGCCATCATGGAACAAACCCGTGAAGAACTGAACAAACAGCTGCCCGCCTATTGCAACATCCACAGCTTCGAAATACACGAGCAGGAGTTTGAGAAGACTCCCAAGAAAAGCATCAAGAGATACCTGTACAAATAGCATTTACCGACAATTCTACAGACAGACATGTTACCTTTTAAATCTATTATCGAAAAAAGCATCACAGACAACTGGAACAGGGATGCCTTGACCGATTACAAAGGTGTCACGCTACAATACCATGATGTGGCGCGAAAGATAGAGAAGCTCCATATTCTATTTGAACATAGCGGTGTCAGGAAAGGAGACAGAATAGCACTCTGCGGAAGAAA
>JBJEKQ010000096.1:0-7693 GCA_051878715.1 Prevotella sp. | reverse complement strand
TAGGGATTTCCTATATATATCGTTGTCACGTTGTCACGCGGAAACCTCAGAAAGGCATATATGGATTCAGGCTTACTGAACTGCGTGCCTGAATGGAGTCTTGCAACCGGCTTTTCGGACTGACCCGTTATCATCATAACGCTAATGCCCGATTTGGGATTATATATTCCGTCGGTTATTGCGGATAGTTCAGGTTCTCTTCCTTTATATGTAGCAGCACTTCGGTAAGGTATTTCCTTGCCTCCCATTTAGCCATAGGCAGGTCGTGCAGCAGGTAGTTTCCGCAGTCTTTCGGCAAAGTGCCAGGCACATCGTCTTCAAAATCAGCAACAAAGGCAAAGGTGCGTTGCATCAGTGCCACGATATCCTCACTGCGATAATCGCCTCTGAGCAGCAGGTAATTGCCTGTCAGACATCCCATAGGTCCCCAATACACAATGCGGTCCTTCCACTCGGCATCATTGCGCAGGTAAGTGGCTGCCAGATGCTCTATGGTGTGCAATGCTCCCACATGCAGGGCAGGCTCGCGGTTGGGTTCCTTCATCCTGATGTCAAAAGTGGTGACCACCTCATTGCCCACCACATCCTTGCGCGACACATAGATGCCTCGCAACAGCCGGTTGTGGTCGATGGTAAAACTGGGTATTTTTTCCATAATGTATATTGGTTTGATGATATTATGTCTGCTGATGCCTTATCAGCCTGCCGATGCAGGGGAAGGCACACCGTTCGGGAGGAAACCCGACACTAAAACCGCTCTATGTACTGTCTGGTGAGGGCAAAGGATTCGTCTGCCACTTGCTGCCAGAAATCATGGTACTGGGAGGCATCGGTATCGAGCAAGGGAATATCGCTGATAACCCTGAACGACACAAAAGGTACGCTGAATACGTGACAGGTCTGGGCAATGGCTGCCGACTCCATGTCAACTGCCATGGCGTCTGGGAAGAGTTGCAAGATATGGCGCATCTTGTCCTTGGTATCTACAAACCAGTCGCCAGTGACGATGGTTCCGGCATGAATCCTGGCTCCACCACAAGCCTCACTGCCGTTCATCCGCAAGGCACGGTCTATCAGGTGCTGCGGACTGAAATATCTTGCAGGCATTCCCTGCACCTGTCCGTACTCTGTATGGCCCAATGCCTCACCGCAATACACATCGTGATAAACCGACTGGGTACTTACCACCACATCCTGAACCTTGAGACGGGTGTCGGCTCCACCCGCACAGCCTGTGCTTATCACCACATCAGGACTGTAGCGGGCAATCATGGTGGTCACGCCAATGGCAGCATTCACCTTGCCTATACCGCATTGATGCAACACCAGAGTGTTGTCACCCAACCGTCCAGAAACAAACCGTCTGCCACAATACACATGTTCTTCGGCTCCTTTCAGCAAGCCTGCAATGCCACGGTACTCCTTGTCCATGGCAATGATGATTCCTATTGTCATTCGCGTGAAGAGATTGATTGTTCTGTTGCGCCGAAATGATAGCGGCTAACAACATGCAAAGATAGGAAAAAACGCGGAAACCTACGGTGAGGAGCATCGAGAAAATAGCAAAAAAGGATACACGTTTCTTAGTCTTCATAAGACTGTATCATCCACTTGTCAACTGAATGCCCTGTTCACTTGTCAACTGATTGCCCTGTTCAGTTAGCAACTGATTGCCCTATTCAGTTGTCAACTGATTGCCCTGTTCAGTCAGCAACTGATTGCCCTGTTCAGTTGGCAACTGGTTGCCCTGTTCAGTCAGCAACTGATTTTTTCACGGTAAAAACAGGATCAAAAGCACGTAAGAGGTGGCAGAAAACAAGGAGTCGGTCTTGTTTTTTTATCTTGCCGGCGTAGATTCTCGCGGATTTTACCTATATTTGCGCCCGTAAAACAATAACAAGAAAAAAGACAATGAATACCGAAACAAGCCAAAGAGGCACTTCCTGCAACTGTTCATGGCAGTGCATGTTGCGCCGCTGGGCTCCCGAAGCACTGGTGATACTTCTGTTTGCAGCCATCTCGTTTGCTTATTTCTTTCCTGCCGACATAGAGGGGCGCATCCTTTACCAGCACGACAGTTCTGCCGGACGCGGTGCAGGACAGGAGATAAATACCTACAGACAGAGTACCGGAGAGACAACACGCTGGACTAACAGCCTGTTTTGCGGAATGCCTACCTATCAGCTGGCACCCTCGTACAAGAGCGCCACGCCCATGACCCTGGCGGCAGATGCCTACCATTTGTGGTTGCCCGACTACGTATGGTATCTTTTCGCCTATCTTCTGGGCTTCTACATCCTGTTACGTGCCTTTGATTTCCGCCGCCATCTTGCCACACTTGGAGCCGTGTTGTGGGCTTTCAGCACCTATTTCCTGATTATCATTGCCGCCGGGCATATCTGGAAAGTAGTGGCACTGGCATATCTGCCACCAATGATTGCAGGTATAGTACTGGCATTCCGTGGCAAATACCTGCCTGCGCTGATAGTGACCACTATCTTCACCGCCTTTGAAATCAACGCCAACCATGTGCAGATGACCTACTATTACCTGTTCGTCATCCTGCTGATGGTGGTTGCTTACCTGATAGATGCCATCCGTACCAAAAGGATGGCGCACTTCGCCAAAGCGGCATCGGTATGCCTCATCGGCGCCGTGCTGGGCATTATGATGAACATCTCCAACCTGTACCACACCTATCAGTACAGCAAGGAGTCAATGCGCGGAAAGAGCGAACTGGTGAAGGCTAACAGCAGCAACCAGACCAACAGCGGTCTGGAGCGCGACTATATCACCCAGTGGAGTTATGGCATCGACGAGACATGGACCTTGCTGATACCTAATGCCAAGGGCGGTTCTCACCATATACGACTGGCGTCTGACAGCAAGGCGATGGAGCGCTGCGACAGCGAGTTCAGCCAATACGTGGGACAGTGGTACCAGTACTGGGGCGAACAGCCCTTCACCGCCGGTCCGGTATATGTAGGGGCCTTTGTGATGACGCTGTTTATCCTGTCACTGTTTATCGTCAAAGGTCCGGTAAAATGGGCACTCCTGGCAGCTACCGTCCTCTCGATACTTCTGTCGTGGGGCAAGAATTTCATGCCGTTCACCGATTTCTTTATCGACTACGTGCCCATGTATGCCAAATTCCGTACCGTGTCGTCTATCCTGGTCATCGCTGAGTTTACCATCCCCCTGCTGGCGATGCTGGCACTGAAGCGATTGGTTGAAGAACCACAGTTACTGCGCACCAAACAGCGGTGGATATATCTCAGCACGGCGCTCACTGCCGGCTGCTGCCTGCTTTTTGCCATTGCGCCTACCACTTTCTTCGACTTCGTTTCCGCACGAGATTCCTCACAGTTACAGCAATACGTGCCACAAGAATACCTGGGCACCATGCTGGGTAATATCAGCAAGGTGAGGGAGAGCGTGTTTACAGCCGACTGCTGGCGTTCGTTCTTCATCATCCTCGCAGGAACCCTGCTTTTGCTGGTCTATCGCACGGGCAAGATGAAGTCCACTCTGTTGGTAGGATGCCTGCTGGCACTGTGCCTGTGGGATCTCTGGGCGGTCAACAAGCGTTATCTCTATGACGGCATGTTCGTGGATAAGGCTGTGAAGGAACAACCTGTGGAGATGACTCCCACAGAAGAGATGATATTGCGCGACAAGTCGCTGTACTACCGCACGCTCAACCTCGCCACCGACACCTACAACGAGAACGAAACCTCCTACTACCTGAAAAGCATCGGAGGCTACCATCCCGCCAAACTGCGTCGCTACCAGGAGATGGTGGAACGCTACATCAGCAAGCAGCAGATGGCACTGGCTAACGCCGTGGTAAAGGAGCAGGGCGACATGACCAGAATCAACGGTGACAGCATCTTCCCCGTGCTCAACATGCTTAACACCAAGTATGTCATCTTCCCGCTGCAAGACAGGCAGACGGTGCCCATCGCCAACCCATATGCCTATGGAAACGCATGGTTTGTGGATGATATCAAGTATGTGGATAACGCCAACGAAGAACTGGATGCCGTGGGCAACCTCAATTTACGCCACAGTGCCGTGGCAGACAAGCAGTTTGCCGGCGTGCTGCAACAGGCAGTACCGCAAGACAGTACCTCGATAGCCACACTCACCGACTATGCACCCAACAAACTGACCTACGAGGTAAACTCCGACAAGGGCGGCGTACTGGTGTTCTCAGAAATCTACTACCCGGGATGGACCGCCACCATCGACAACGAGGAGGCTCCATTAGGCAGGGTGAACTACATACTGAGAGCCATGCAGGTGAAACCCGGCAAGCACACCATCGTGCTCTCGTTCGACCCGCAGAGCGTCAAGGTCACCGAAGCCATCGCCTACAGTGCCTACATCATCCTGCTCATCGTTCTGGCCATGATTGTAGCCATGGCATACCGCAGGAAGAAAGCAGGCAGTGCGGACTGACGAGAGCGTCAGAACACTGAAATCAGAAAACCATTCACCAAAGAAGCTGCGCCGTAAACATCCATTATGGCACAGCTTCTTTGCTCTGTCCCTAAAGAAACGTGAGTTCGGTATAAGCGTTATGGGATGAGTTTGCTTTTGTCGAACTCACGTTATTTTAGTCACTTTTGATGTTTTATATTAAAAAAGCGCCAATATTGGCAGTTTTTTAATATAAAACTTGTATGACACAATAAAAATCAATACTTTTGTACCGTAAAAAGTTGCCAATACTGGCAAAAATTTAATGTAAGTAATGTTAAAAAAATAACTTCCGCAATTTTTCCGTTGCAGTTTATGCATATCTGATATTAGTTAAATAATTCCCATGTTACACAATGTAATGCCCCTCCATGCCGAACCAAAGGGCCGGCATATATTTGGATTATTTCCTTGTCTGGGAAAATGTCAGAGAACACATTCACTGCTGCCTTGTCATTGTCACAATCAAGGTCTTTTGAAAGTCCTGGGATGATAACGGTCTTGGGTGTTTCGATATAGTTGAGGTAACACCACGCATCTTTTCTCAACCTACCACTATATGACAGTTCTTGCACATCAAAATGGCAGTCAAGTATCTTATGAAGTCTTCTGCAGAATGGTTCTGCCTCTTTCCCCAGCTGACCATAATTATTCATGAGCAGCTTCCCATTACCAAGATAGGCTACCATTCCATCTGCATGACCGAATGGTTCTTCCATATCCCAAGGAATTAAGATAAGCTCCGTATTCAAGACGTTTTCTATTGTTTCTATCAATTTAAGCGGTCGAATATTGGGATTTTCGGAGATAACCTTGTCTGTCATGATGGTTTTGTCTCCACATCTCACCACGTTACCACCATCCAGCACGATGTCAAGATGGGCTACCAGATTGAGGTCGATGTCTTGAATGACATTTTTCTGGTTAGTAATGTATTTACTTCCTTTCTCAACAAGATAGTCAGGTGCGAAGTTGAAGGTTATGTATTTGCCATTACCAATATGCAAAGGCATATAATCCCTTGCCCACACCTCTTTGGTACGGGCAAGGACTTGACAGTTGATATTACTCTGATTTAAAGCGCCGCATAATGAGGAACACACATCAGGGTAGTCGTTGCTCAACCATTCAGATATACAAATTTTCATGCCGTTTCATTATCGATTTACAACGGAATAGTTCCACTCACGTTTACATTTCTTCAGTTTCTTTCCAGAATATGAAAAGTATTTCTGCTGCTCTACATCCGACAGCTTGTCGTATTCATCTTTTGTTATTTCGACTTTTGTGAATTTGCCATCACTATCCCTTTTATATTCAGCCACATTGATTCTCTGTTTTCGAACTATCTCCTTAGTTGGATTTACGGTTTCGCCAGATACCCATTTAATGTTGATTCCATCGAACAATGGGATATTCATAAACATATCTTCGTAGATATAGGTAGAACGTTTCTCGCACTCTTTATCCTCAACGACCTCCCACTTCTCATTTTTATATTCACACACCTTGTATTTCCTAATCAAGAAGGATGCCCTGTATTGTTTTTCTACATTCTCAAAAGTGACATCTATGCCTGAAACATGACAGTTTAATGAACCTAATGGATAATACTCAAGTTTTTTATTTTCATGGTTATCCGTGTGATACATCACTGGATCTTTCAGCCCATTCTCACCCTCTTCATGGTAATAGAACTCTATTTCAAGAGGATAAATCCTCCTCACGCCATTGATTTCGAAGCATCCGCCAAGGATAACTTCCTTGGCGATTGCCTCAAACTTAGATTCAAGTTCATCAAGTTTCTTTTTCCCGTCTGTAAACTCCGTTACTCCGCTAAATGATTCAAGTACGGAAAGCAATTTGTTGTCTTTACCGTTCATAGCTAATTTTACACTAGTGTCTCTCTGTCTATGGCCTGCTCATCCAAATTTTATTTTTATTGCTGTCCGCTCATTTTTTTAGCAGACAGCAATAATTCTATAAACTCCTGCACAAACGGCTCAAAATCTTCCTCTACGCTGATGAAGTTTGTGGGAATGGCGTATGTCTGACCTCTGCGACCGGCACCAACTCCCCACTCTGCACCATACCGCTCATAAGCGATCTTGGCATTACCTTCAGTATGCTCGTCCTCAAGCGTGCTCTCAAAGACGAATATATCACATCGTGACAACCGCTCAGGTGCTGTCCAGTCATCTGGAAGTTGGTTGTATCTTATTCTTCTCATAGTCTTGCATATCTGATGCACTTATTGGTTATCTTTATTGATTAGATTGACCACTACTTTCATCATGACATCTTTCTCTTCAGTTCGGCTCTCGGCTATCATCAATGTCAAAGCAACGAGGGTGTTGTCTGCTATACGTTTTCTGCCGTCTGCGGAATAAAGAATGCCATTCTTCTCCATGAACCAGAGAAAGAGCATGGCTGCAATACGTTTGTTGCCATCGCTGAAAGAGTGATTTTTCACTACGAGATAGAGCAGCATGGCTGCCTTTTCCTCAACTGACGGATAGAGGTCTTCGCCACCAAAAGTCTGATAAATCTGTCCAATGCTGCTTTTGAAAGATTCATCTTTCTCGTTGGCAAACCATTGGCTACCACCAAACTTCACTTTCAGGGCATTGATGGCATCCATGGCATTCTCATAAGTGGCACGGAATGGTTCTTCTTTGGTCGTCTTCTCAATGCCCAATGTCTGATAGTCGTAGCGATCGAGTGTGTCGAGAGCATAGACATAGTCGGTGATGACATTGAACAGTCCTGAATACTCTCCTTCAGATACCTTGTCTTGGAGGGTGAGTGCACGAGACATCAATCGCACCACATCTTTCAACTCGTCATAGTGGTCGAGGCGACGCTGGTCGATGGCATAGCCTTTGATAAGATACTGCTTTAATATATTGTTAGCCCATTTCCTAAAGACAATTCCATTCCTGCTCTTTACTCTATATCCTACAGAGATAATCATGTCAAGATTATAATAATCAATATTTTGCATTTGAGTATATCCCTCTTTCCTGCCATATTTCTTGGGTGTCGCAAATTTTGCGACTACCGGCTCACCTTCCAGTTCCTCCCTCAATGCGTTATTGATATGTTTTGCTATTGTCTTGTAATCTCTACCATAAAGTTGAGCTATTTGCTCTCGATTAAGCCACACGGTATCTTTCTCCAACTTCACTTCAAGTTGGGTATTGCCGTCATC
>JBJEKQ010000095.1:0-7810 GCA_051878715.1 Prevotella sp. | reverse complement strand
AAATCGGCAGATACCGTGGCACTGGGATCCACCACCGTGTATTTCTGTTCAAAGTCGCGGCGCAGCTTCTGTCCGCCACCATTGGTGGTCTCGATAAAACCGCTGAGGGTAAAGTCGCCGGTCCTGCCACATACTGTTTCATAGAGTCCGTCTTTCAAATCCATCTTGCGGTTGCCTATGTAGATATCGGGCACCTGGGTAGTATCTACAGCAGCCATCACGATGCGCGCAGAGAAGCGGTCGCCGCGCACAATGGTCTGCGAATTGGGTATGACAAAGGCGTTGAGCGAGTTGACGCGAATGTCCTTCATGTCGATGTTTGCCACCAGTGAATGAAGCACCTCCCCCTCTGCATAGCGAACATCACTCTGCAACTTGGAAAGCAGGGTCACGGCAGCAGCCACAGGCATGTCTTCAAACATGTATTCCTGCCAGTTCTTGCCCATGGCAACAGCATTTTTGGGTATCTCCGTGGAAAGGTTGCTGCTGATAATCTCCCTGCGCGCAGGGTCAGGCACCATGGTGAGAATGCGAGTACGGAAATTATTGATAGCCTGATAGAGCGCTTCTCCCCGACCTCTTCCCGGTGCCAGCATCACCTGGTTGGCAGCTTCCAGATCTTCCTTGTTCCTGATGTTCTTCACATCGGCATCTTCGCCATCGGCCTCTTTCACGATAGCCAACTTTAGTTCTCCGGCAAAGTTGTACAGCGAGTCGCAGAGAGTGCGCACCTGCTGTGCCTTGTCGAACCAGATCTTCACCTTGGTGGGATTGGCCTTCAGTTGTGCCTCAAAGTCATCATATATCACCTGGTTCTCCTTCAAGGCGTTGTCGGTGGTGCGGTTCAGACTTTCCTCCACAATAGAGAAGCCGTTGAGCACCTCGGTGGAAACGTTCAACGCAAGCATGGCCATCAAGACGACGTACATCAGGTTGATCATCTTTTGGCGCGGCGAGACAGGTCTTTTCTTTATTGCCATAAACGTGGGGATGGAACGTAAGGTTCCTTAAAGGTTTTCTTTCATTTTCATGTTCACCGTCATAGCCTCTATCATCCGGGCATAGATACGGTTCAGTTCGGCAATCTGCTCTGCCATCTTGCGCGACTGTTCGTTGATTTGGTCTATCGTTCCCATCTGCGCACTGGCACTCTTGAGTTGCATCTCATATACTTTGCTGATGCCGGTAAGGGTACGGTTCAGGTTTTCCATCTCTTCGGAGTCGCGTGTCAGACGCTCGCTTTGGTCTGCCACCTTACCAAGCATCTCGGTAAGTTTCTTCAGTTCATCCACATAGTTGCCCGTAGCCTCTTCCAGTTCAGGGGTTATCTGCTGTTGCTGCTGCAACCAAGCTGGCGACTCACTGCTTCCTGCCAGCACAGTACCTCCTGCCACTGCAGCCACCGTAGCATTGCCGTCCACGGCTGCTGGTACACTGCTCATGCCACCGCCTATGACGATGGTACCGCCGCCTTGGATTACAGCACCTCCAACGGTATCCTGATTGGTTTCATCTTCCGTCCCCTCAACTTCATCTCCTTCCTCTCCCAGGTGGGTCGGCAGTTCTTTTCCGATGGCAGTCTTGTCAAACGGACGGTCGAAAGCGGAGATGAAGAACACCACCACCTCTGTACCCATACCCAAGTACAGCATAAGATTGGCACCGGGCAGGTGGGTGAGTTTAAACAAAGTACCAAGGATTACTATAGACGCACCCCAACTGTAGGCATAGTTCAAGAATGTCTGTCCGGGCACACTATCCAACCACTTCTGTAGCCGGTAGATGATGTTGTATTTGCTGTATGCTGTCATTTTTTCTTGGATTTTTTAGATTTGTCACTGGTTGTATTTGCCAAACTGCGCACACAACGGAAACCGATGTAGGAGCGAGGCTGGTTCTGGTACTCGTAGGAGCGCCATGCCGAACGGATGTACGACTCGGGGTCTTTCCACGACCCGCCACGCACCGACTTCTTTTTCAAACGATAGGGGTCTTCGATGGCGGCATTGTACTTGAGTTGGGGGTTGATGTCGTTCATGGAGTTGACACCTGCCTCAGTATAGATGGTACTGGTCCACTCCGCTACATTTCCCGCCATGTCATAGAGTCCGTTGCTGTTGGCGGCATAGATGCCCACCTTGCTCGATATCAGGTTGCCGTCCTTGGTATAGTTTCCGTTGTCGGGCTTGAAGTTGGCAAAATAGCATCCACTGCTACTGGCACTGCTCTGCTGTTCCCACGGAAACTCGCTCTGGTTCTTGCCACGGGCGGCAAACTCCCACTCCGCCTCGGTAGGCAGTCGGTAGCGCTGTACAAAACGTGCGGCGGCACCCAGTCCCTTGAGCAGATACTCCGTGCGCCAAGCGCAGAAAGCATTGGCCTGCTCCCAGGTCACACCCACCACAGGATAGGCATTATAGGCAGGATTGCTGAAGTAGTTGCGCAGGTATATCTCGTTATCGGCATTGGGAAAATCATTCACCCAACAGGTGGTATCAGGATAGATATTTATAATATAGGTATTGAGGAAATCCCATGGTCCGCTCATCGGACGGTTGATGGTTTGCCTTACAATGCGGCCCTCATCATCTATATAAGCGGTGTCTTTGGAAATCCATATTTCCTCGTTGGGGTCTCCCTTGACATCAGTGTTCAGGTTGCGCTCTTCAGGGGTGTTGCGATAGCGTCGCTTGGCAGCCTCAGTGTAGTCATATATCTCATAACGGTAGTTCAACTGGCTCACGTCAAGCATCTTTTCGCCCGTGATAGGATGCACGGTGTAAAGACTCTCAATGGCACGCTGCTCGTCCTCATTAGGTTTCTTGGGCAATGCCTTTTTCCAGTTCAGGTGAGGCTTCACAGGATTTCCCTCCTTGTCTTCCTCTATCTTGTAGGTTTCATCACCACCGTATGCAGGATCGGCAAGTCTTTCACGCAGAATGGAGTCGCGCACATAGAGCACAAACTGGCGGTACTGCGAATTGGTAATCTCTGTCTCATCCATCCAGAAACCCTCCACAGAGATATCTCTCACAGGAGTTTCTCTGCCCCAAAGGCTGTCTTGTTTTTCAATTCCCATCCGCAGATGGCCACGCTTGATAAGGGTCATTCCGTAGGGCGTCGGTTCGCTGAAGGCTCTGCCTCCCACTCCAGTCACCTCTCCTCCGGTGGCAGTGGCAGATTTTCCGCCAAAGCATCCGGTGAGCACCAGTACCATGAGCGCACATAGAATGTTCACACACTTTCTCATATTGATGTCCATTATTATCTATTGTACTTGCAGCAGGTCGAATGCCATGCCGCTTTTCTAACTTCTATTCTGACAACGCACCCACGCCGTTTGTCACAGCAGGCGCACGCTCTTATGTTTGTTCCTTCCTTTTTTCTTGAGGTTCATATCCGTCTGATAACCGATAAAAATCTCATGACTGCCATTGCCAAAACTGATGGCAGAAGTGTATATCTCGTAACTGTAGCCTAAACGTACCCCATGGAAATCACCTCCCAGGAGCACTGTCACGGAATTGGTAGGACTGTACGACACACCTGCATACATCACCCGCTTTTCGTGGGAATACATTACCCTGCCCGACACATCCACACGGTACGCAACACCATCGGTACGTGCGAAGAGAGAGGGATGTATTGTTAAGAACGGAGTTCTCAACTTTATATTGTATCCTCCGGTGAAATAATACGCCATATCCACCTTGAAATTCTGTCGTTCGCCTATCTCCATAGAGGGGGCGTTGAGATGCTTGGCTGATAGCGCCGCATACCAGTCGCGGTGCTGGTAATAGAGTCCCAGACCTATGTCGAATGCAGAGCCCGTGGCTTGTGAATTGGGGAATGCAGGGTCATCAGGTGTCTCCACATCCACCTTGCTGCCGTCAAACGACTCGCTTAACATGCCGAGATGAATGCCCGTGGATAGGTATCCGCCAAACAATCTCAAACGCAGTGCATACTGCAAGGCGAAGGTCTTGTGCGAGAAAAGACCTATTTCATCGTTGACAAACTGTACTCCCACTCCATGATACTGATTCAGGAAAAAGAACGGCAAATCGGCTCCCGCATACATGGTGCGCGGATTGTTCTCAAATCCGGTAAGTGTCATGTTGTAGGCTGCAGCCACATTTATCTTCTCCTGTTTTCCGACGGCAGCAGGATTAAAGGACGGCTCCATTGCCCAGTAATGGGCAAAAGAGGGGTCATACTGTGCCTGCACCCTCATGGGAACCAGCATCCACACTGCCAATATCGTCAAAACATAGTATCGCACATCTTCTAAAACGCTGTTCTTGTCTTTTTATTGTAGGCAATTTCCATAAATCTCTATCAAGAGGGGCAGCAAAGGACATATCCCTGCCGCATGCAGCTCCCTACTTGTGAACTAATAATATGGTTATCTTTGTTTTTTATCAAGATTTATGGCAGTTGGACGTTTTTATCACCTTTCCGCTGACGATATTTATACTTTCACTAATCCTTTATACAACCAATAGGCAACACAAACACCCCGTCCTTTCTTTGGTATGCATATTGCCCTACGGCGGTGATTACTGCCATGAATGAGGGGGATGACATTCTGTTGCAATCTATAATATTAGCAAGAGCCAACATATTGGCTGCTCCCTCATTGATGCGTTCCTCACCTCCAAGTTTCACCTCAATCAAGGCATAACTGCCGTTGCGACGATGGAGCACAGTGTCACACTCCAAACCGCTACTGTCCCTATAGTGATATAATTCGCCGTCAAGAGCCTCGGCATACACACGAAGGTCGCGCACGACAAGGTCCTCAAAAAACAGTCCGAAAGTCTGCAAGTCGTTAGTCAAATCCTTCGGTCCTAAACCCAACGCCGCAGTACCAATACTTGGGTCAACAAAATGCCTTGTGTCACTTGTTCTGATGGCAGACTTGCTTCTGATATTTGGATTCCATGCCACAAGATCTTCTATTACAAACAGTTTCTTCAGAGCCTTGATATAGTCTGCCACGGTGTCCTCATCAAGTGTACTGGCATCGTTGGCGAGCATATCCTTACGGATTGTAGCGTATGAAATCTGTTGGGAGATGTTCCTTGCATACGAACGTAACAGAAGTTTCGTGCGTTCTGGACTTCTTCTTACGTTATCCACGCGCAATATATCACTGTTCACAACAGAATCCACATAGTCAAATGCCTGATCGAGCGCCACATCCTTGGATATCAAAGTCGCCCATGGCCAGCCGCCACGACAAGTCAGAAATGCGATGTCATTTATATCAAGATCATTTCGTTGCAGTTCGAGAGCTCTGTTTTCAAACAAGTCCAACAAACTTACTCTGCCATTTGACTCGCCTGACTCATAAAGACTCATTGGACGCATCCGTATATGGCCAAAGCGTCCTGTGCCACTATGAATCAGAGTGTCCGCCTCAGGCAAGACAGATGACCCCGTCAAGATAAACTGCGACGGATTACCTCTCCTGTCCACCTCACTTCTGATGGAGTCCCATATTGGCGGCAGGGCCTGCCATTCATCTATCAGGCGTGGTGTTTCACCCTCAAGGAGAATCTCATGGCTTATCTCTATCATTTGCCTGCTTTGCATGAGTACAGTGGAGTTTCCAAGGTCAAGAACACTTTTAGCCAATTGTTTGGCCGTTGTGGTCTTGCCACACCATTTGGGACCTTCAATCAAGACTGCTCCCTTACCTTGCACTTTACGTTTTAATATCCTGTCAGATATTCTTTGCTTATATTCTGCCATGTTGTCGCTATTTCGGGTGTAAAGTTAAGAAATAAATTCCTAACTGACAAGGCTTTTGGATATTATTCGGTGATTTGTGGAAGTTTTGTTCGGTGATTTGTGGAAGTTTTGTTCGGTGATTTGGCTTTTTATGAGTCAACGCAGATACTTGCGATGCCCCACGCAGATTCCTACGTTTTTCGGAAGCTTTTTCCATCTCAATCCAAAACTATTTCTTCTACAGATAACAGTTGGACTCCCTTTGCATGGAGAAACATGCCATTTTAGAGGATATCTGAGAACCGATGAAGGTGTATTCGCAGACCACTGAAGTTCACCGGCTTATACAACAACATCAGCGAGACAAACAGCTTCATTTGTTTGTCTCGCTGAGATTAAATTTGTTTAGAATTCTTTTTAATATTCGTCCTCGTTGAAGAGAAAGTCCTCCTTGGTGGGATAATCGGGCCATATATCTTCTATGCTCTCATACACATCACCCTCATCCTCAATCTCCTGAAGATTTTCAAGTACTTCGAGGGGTGCGCCAGAACGGATTGCATAGTCAATCAACTCATCCTTGGTGGCAGGCCAGGGAGCATCTTCAAGCTTAGATGCCAATTCAAGTGTCCAGTACATAAGAATTACATTTTTAGATGTTCATATAAATCAAGCGCAAAAGTAATCATTTTATCCTTATTTGCAAATGTTATGCCATATTTTTTCCTCTTTTCCTTCAACAAATGTCAATTTTCTGGACAAAACAAAAAGATAGTCTGACAATCTGTTTAAATATGAGAGAAATTCGTCGGCAATATCAGTCTGTTCCGACATCCTCACCACGCATCTCTCTGCCCTTCTACATACCGTCCGGCAGACATGAGCCTGCGCAGAAAGTACGCCACTTCCAGGCAACACAAATCCAGGCAACGGCGGCAGGTTGTGCTGCATGGTGTCTATCTGTGTTTCCAGCCTCTTCACCTCCCCCTCAGGCAACATGGCAGAGGGATACAAAGGTGTGCAATCGGTGTCAGTGGCAAGATAGGTGCCCACATTGAACAAGCAGCTCTGTATGCGCTCCAGTTCCTCTTCAGTGGCAGCATCACCGCCTTTCTCACGTAGCAGGGCCGCAAGCAGACCGATATGACTATTCAGTTCATCCACCGTACCATACGACTCTATGCGCATAGAGCCTTTGCTCTCCCGCTGTCCTCCCACAAGGTCTGTGTCTCCCTGGTCGCCCCTTCTGGTATATACTTTGGTTATTCTCATTGTCTTTGAACTTGTTTAAAAATAGATATAATAGGTTTGCTTGTATCGGTGATTGGTGAGAAACAAAATGGCAAACGTCCCCAAATCGAAGCATACTCTTACCTCATCAGCATGTAGTAAGGAATGATAACTCTTCCGTACTTTCGCATCAGAACGAACGTCTTCCAGCAGCACCACAGCACTTTGGGGAAGTTTTCTGAGCAGCCCACTGATTTCTTCATACGAAGAATCCCTACATGAAAGTCGGAGTAACAGGCGCTGTGCGTCGCCCTTCCCTGCATCCAGGGAAGCAAGGTAATCATTGTCAATGGTTAGTTTTCTACTACCCGACTGAAAGAACGTCACAAACTGTCCGGCATCACAAGTTGTGTCACACAGCACATCCGGTTGCAAGGCATTTGCAATCCGGAAAAAAAGCAGTCCCTTCTTCAGTGCGGCTCTTGACATAGAAGTACAGGCACGTAAGTCAGCATAAGCATAATACTCTCCTCGCTCCCTTATCACATACTTCAGAAACCGATAATCAGTGGGCGACTGAACACCATAGCCACATGTATTTCTCCAACGAGCAATCCAACGAAACATAATCTGCAAGAATTAAGAGTGACGAACTATCCCTCTCATCATTCGCCCTACAAAGATAGAAGAAAAAAATAAATTATGAATTAAAAACAAGAATCTTTATAGCTCCTTTGTTCTTAATTCATAACCACCAATCTCATAACTTCATTCAAAGAATCTTCATTAAAAAAAGACCCGGAGATTTCTCCCCAGGTCTTTTCCAGCTCAAAAAAGAAGGCGG
>JBJEKQ010000094.1:0-7876 GCA_051878715.1 Prevotella sp. | reverse complement strand
GGTTTTCATTGTTATCTTACCTCAGAGATGTTGCACTTCTAATTGGAAAGAGCGGCAAGGTATTCGCTGAATAGTTACCAACGCAACTGTCCTTGAGCTTCAAAACCCGGGACGGTCATGCCTTTCTGAAGCAAGGGTGACAGGGTGACACTTATATATATATAACTTTCGTAGAAAAGGAAATTAAGTTACTACGCGTAGTAATTGAATTTCCCGTTATAGAGATTTTTATATATATAAGTGTCACCCTGTCACCATTGCCCGGTTTCAACCCAAATTGCAGATACCTGCATCATCCATCGCAGATACCTGCGTTGCCCGTCGCAGATACCTGCACCGGCCATCGCAGATACCTGCATCGGAAATGCCATACCGCTGAAAAGTTCATGGAGAAGGCGGGCAGGGAATACCCTGTTCACCTTCTTACATGCCTATAGTGCAGACCGTTTCGCCGGGATATTCAGGCGAACGGTTGTCGCACCATGGTTCAGTCGGCCAGTTTTGCCTTGATGAACTCGCGGTTCAGGCGGGCAATGTTGGCGATAGACTCGTTCTTGGGGCACTCTGCCTCGCAGGCACGTGTATTGGTGCAGTTGCCGAAGCCCAGTTCCTCCATCTTCATCACCATTGCCTTGGCACGCCTGGCTGCTTCAGGTCTGCCCTGTGGCAACAGTGCCAACTGCGATACCTTAGATGAAACGAAGAGCATGGCAGAACCGTTCTTGCACGCAGCCACACAGCATCCGCAACCGATGCAGGTAGCGGCATCCATAGCCTCATCGGCATCTTCCTTGGGTATCAGGATGGCGTTGGCATCCTGTGCCTGTCCGGTGCGCACGGTAGTATAGCCGCCTGCCTGGATAATCTTGTCGAAAGCCGAGCGATCTACCATACAGTCTTTGATTACGGGGAAGGCAGCCGAGCGCCAGGGTTCCACGGTAATCACATCACCATCGTTGAAGCGGCGCATATACAACTGGCAGGTGGTGGCACCCGTAGCCGGACCGTGGGGATGACCGTTGATGTAGAGCGAGCACATGCCACAGATACCTTCGCGGCAGTCGTGGTCGAACACGAAAGGCTCCTTACCCTCACTTATCAACTCCTCGTTGAGGATGTCAAGCATTTCCAGGAATGAGGTGTCATCCGGAATGTTGCTCATCTCTCTTGTGTCAAAGTGGCCCTTGTCTTTCGGACCATTCTGCTTCCAATATTTCAGTGTGAATGATATATTCTTTGCCATGGTGTTTTAATTCTTATAGTTACGTGTTTGAACTTTGATTGCCTCGTATTCCAGCGGTTCCTTGATAAGCACGGGAGCCTTCTCGTCGCTGCCCTGGTATTCCCAGCATCCCACATAGAAGAAGTTGGCATCGTCGCGCTTTGCCTCTCCCTCTTCTGTCTGATGCTCTTCACGGAAGTGTCCGCCGCAACTCTCTTCGCGGTGCAGTGCATCGTAAGCAATGAGTTCGCCCATGGTGATGAAGTCGCGCAGGTGGATGGCCTTGTCGAGTTCGATGTTCAGTCCTTCCTTGGTGCCGGGGATGAACAGGTTGGTCTCAAACTCCTTGCGCAGAGCCTTCAGCATCTTGAGTCCTTCTTCCAGTCCTTCCTTGGTGCGTCCCATACCCACGTGTTCCCACATGATATGGCCCAGTTCCTTGTGGATAGAGTCCACGGAGCGCTTGCCCTTGATGTTCATCAGGCGGTCGGTTTCGGCAGCCACAGCCTTCTCAGCCTCTGCAAACTCGGGCAGGTCGGTAGAAAGACGGGGCCAGATATCCTGATCGGCCAGATAGTTCTGGATGGTGTAAGGCAATACGAAGTAACCGTCGGCAAGTCCCTGCATCAGCGCCGATGCACCCAGACGGTTGGCACCGTGGTCAGAGAAGTTACACTCTCCGATAGCAAAAAGTCCGGGGATGGTGGTCTGCAGTTCATAATCCACCCAGATACCGCCCATGGTGTAGTGGATGGCAGGGAATATCATCATGGGCTTGTAGTACTTCACGCCATTGATTTCCTTGGCGAAGTCGCCGGGGAACACGTCGGTAATCTCCTCGTACATTTCAAAGAGGTTGCCATAGCGCTGCATAATCTGGTCAATGCCCAGACGGTTGATACTCTCTGAGAAGTCGAGGAACACTGCCAGTCCGGTGTTGTTCACACCATAACCATGGTCGCAACGCTCCTTGGCGGCACGGCTTGCCACGTCACGGGGCACCAGGTTGCCGAAGGCGGGATAGCGGCGCTCCAGATAATAGTCGCGGTCTTCCTCAGGAATATCATATCCCTGAATCTCTCCTGCCTGCAGTTTCTTGGCATCCTCCAGTTTCTTGGGCACCCAGATACGGCCGTCGTTACGCAACGACTCCGACATCAAGGTCAGTTTTGACTGCTTGTCGCCATGCACAGGGATACAGGTGGGATGAATCTGCACGTAAGAGGGGTTGGCAAAATAAGCTCCCTTGCGGTAGCATGCCATAGCTGCAGAACAGTTGCAACCCATAGCGTTGGTAGAGAGGAAATAGGTGTTGCCGTAACCGCCGGTAGCGATTACCACGGCATTGGCGCTGAAGCGCTCCAGCTGTCCTGTCACCAGGTTCTTGGCGATGATACCGCGGGCACGGCCATCTACAATCACCAGTTCCTCCATCTCGTAGCGGGTGAAGAGTTTCACCTTGCCAGCCTTCACCTGGCAACTCAGTGAGGAGTATGCTCCCAACAGCAACTGCTGTCCTGTCTGTCCCTTGGCATAGAAAGTGCGGCTCACCTGTGCGCCGCCGAAAGAGCGGTTGGCAAGCATACCGCCGTACTCGCGTGCGAAGGGCACACCCTGTGCCACACACTGGTCGATGATATTGTTTGACACCTCTGCCAAACGGTACACGTTGGCCTCACGGGCACGGTAGTCGCCACCCTTCACGGTGTCGTAGAAAAGACGATATACGGAGTCGCCGTCGTTCTGATAGTTCTTGGCGGCGTTGATACCTCCCTGTGCAGCGATGGAGTGCGCACGGCGCGGAGAGTCTTGAATGCAGAAGTTGAGCACGTTGAAGCCCATCTCGCCCAGCGAGGCGGCAGCCGATGCACCGGCAAGTCCGGTACCTACCACAATCACATCGAGCTTCAGTTTGTTCTTGGGGTTCACCAGGCGCTGGTGAGCCTTATAGTTGGTCCATTTCTCTGCCACCGGACCTTCGGGTATTCTGGAATTTAATGTCTTAGCCATAATTGTTTATTCTTTTAGATTGAATGAAAATAGCGTTGATGCTTAGCAGCACGCACCGCAACTACCGCAGCAAGAGGTGAAAGCGAAATAGAGCACCACCACCAGGAAGCCCAGCATCAGCAGGGTAGTATAGGCAATGCCTATCACCTTCCAGCGGCAGAACCACACCTTGCCACTCCAGCCGAAGGTCTGCATGGCACTCCAGAAACCATGGGAGAGGTGGAACCAGATGGCAGCCAGCCACACGATGTAGAGCACCACGAACACCGGACAAGAGAAGGTGTCACGGATGTAGGCATAACCATCACCGGGGGCGTGGGGCACAATCATGCCTGTGAGTTCGGCAAACATCATGTTGTACCAGAAGTTGAACAGGTGCAACAGCAAGCCCAGCACTACGATGAGCCCCAGTACCAGCATGTTCTGCGATGCCCACTCCACCTTGGCGGGTTTGGCGGTCACCTCATAGCGGGCCTCACCACGTGCCCGACGGTTCTGTGCCGTGAGGATGAAGGCGTACACGATGTGTACCACTGCCAGTGCAGCCAGTCCTAAAGTTCCGACCAAGGCGTACCAGTTGGCACCCAAGAATTCACAAATCATGTTGTAGCCTTCTTCCGAGAACAGCGCCACCAGGTTCATCGACATGTGGAATGTCAAGAACAATATCAGCGCAACACCGGTTACAGCCATCAACACTTTTCTTCCAATTGATGAATTTAATAACCACATAAATGATTGAGAATTAAAAATTTATAATTTTATTGACAAATAATTCCCCAAATGCGAAGCGTGCCTCATCCTCCCGTCAGCAGAGAGAGCCACGGCACACCCGGCGTTAGTCAGTGAATGGAATAATGTGTTAACACGAAACGTTCTGTCCGCAAAATTACTATAATTTGGCGATACACCAAAGGAAAAGAGGGCAAAAATAATAGATGCAAAGTGTTTTTTATCGTCAAATTCAGGTAGTTCTGTTGCCCGTCTTCCTCATTTTTTATACATTTGCAGCATCATACCTAATGATTGTTGATTATACGTCATGATACCCTCCAGCCTGTTTTCCCGGTTTTTCAAACCACTCTGCTACATTTTCGTTTTGTGTAATGCCATGACTGCACGGGCGGGCAGAACCATTATTGCCGACACCACTTTGCTGCAGCAGTGGCTGGTGATGCCTGCACAATTCCATCCGTTGCCCATCGCCTCGGAAGAGGCATGGCAACAGGCTGTACCCCAAGCCATACGCACTCAGTATATCCTTAGCGCACAGCACTATAGCGGCAAGCCTTGGCCTTCGCTCCCCTTGTCACTCTTTGCCGAGTTCAGACGCACCGGCACACGGGCTTCGTTTGAAAAAGCTTCGTTTGCCAAGCGACGCCAACTGGCCATGCTGGCAATGGGAGCGGTGATGCAGGGCGGCGGACCACTGATGAAGGATGTGGCAGACGGGTTGTGGAGCCTGATGGACGAGACATGGTGGGGAGTGCCTGCCCACTACAAATACAGCGTGCCCATGGCGGGCGAACAGACGGTAGATTTGTTCAACGCCGAGACGGCTTCCCTGATGGCATGGGTCACCTACATGCTGCGGCCCCAACTCGACAGCATCTCTCCCGAGATAACGCTGCGGGTGGAGCGCGAACTGCAGCGGCGCATCCTGCAGCCTGCACTGAAGCACCGCTACTGGTGGAAAACGGCAGGCATGAACTGGAACCCCTGGATATGCTCCAACTGGCTCACCTGCGTACTGCTGTATGAAAAAGACAGGGAGCGACAACTGCAGGCAGTAAAACAGATAATGACTGCCATGCAAACATTTGTGGATGCCTACCCTGCCGACGGCGGATGCGACGAGGGACCCGACTACTGGGATCGTGCCGCCGCGTCGCTCTACGAGTGCCTGCGCCTGCTCTCCCTTGCCACCGAGGGGCGCATCAACCATGCCGACAACCCGAAGATACGCGCCATGATGGCGTATGCCTATCACTCGTATATTGGAAATGGCTACTGTGTGAACTTTGCCGATGCACACAAGAACCGCATGCCGCAACAACTCAACGTGACACTCCCCATGGCACAGTATTTTGCCGATGAAACGCTCAAGGGTTTTGCAGCCTATATCGCTGAACAAAAGCAATGGAAACAGCAGGTGGCAGAGACTTATCTGCAGAGTGGCAACTTCCCCGCTTTGGGAAGAGAACTGTTTTTTGCCCTGCAGTGCGCCGACCTGCTGTCCATCACCCCACGCGAACCGCTGCTGCCCGATGTATGGCTGCCCCAACTGCAGGTGATGACGGCAAGGCGCGGACCGCTCTTTGTAGCTGCCAAGGGCGGACACAACAACGAGAACCATAACCACAACGATGTGGGCAGTTTCATCGTCTATGCCCATGGCAAGCCGATACTGGCGGATGCGGGAGTGGGCACCTATACAGCAACTACCTTCAGCAAGCAGCGCTACACCATCTGGACCATGCAGTCGCAATATCACAACCTGCCCCAGATAAACGGCTTTGACCAGCACGAGGGGCGCGACTATGCCGCCAAGAACGTGAAATACTCTCCCGGCTGCATCAGCATGGACCTTGCCGGCACCTACCCTGCCGAAGCGGGTGTCAAAAAATGGGTGCGCACGATAAAGATTACCAAGACAAAACAGGAAAAACAGTCGCAGGTGGTCATCACGGACAAATACGCCCTTGACGCCCTCGTCGCCCCCACCCGCTGGATGCTGGTAGCGGCAGTGGAACCGCACCCCACCGCACCGGGTGAGATTGCATTAGACTCCTGCACACTGCACTATCATCCCAGCCTCAGCGTCACCATCGAACCGCTGGAGCCTCTCATGGATTCCCATCTGAAGTCGATGTGGCAGGAGAAACTTTACCGGATAATACTAACCGGCCCTTCTGCCCGCCAAGGGGAAAGGGGGATTTATGAGTTCACCATCAAGAGCGAGACAAACACCAAGAAAAATCCTTGAAGAAATTCAGAGCAAGCAAAAGGAATGGCGCAGCCCTATTCTTCATTCTTCACTCTTCATTCTTCATTTAAAATTTACAAAATTATGAAAAAACTGATTCTGACGATGATGATGGCGGTGATGATGATACCCGCCACAGCAGCAAAGAAGAAAAAAAGTACAGAGGTTACAACAAGGGAATACTGGAGCCAACTGGCATATCGCATGGCAGCACCCGTGCTGCAGAACATGGCGAAAGGAGAACTGAAAAAGAACATGCAGGTAGAGGTGAGCCCCACATGGGACGGGCGTAACAAGGATGTGACCTACATGGAGTGTTTCGGACGACTGATGGCAGGCATGGCTCCATGGCTGTCCCTGCCCGATGATGACACTACAGAAGGAGCACAGCGCCGACAGCTGCGCCAATGGGCACGCGATGCCTACCGCCAGGCGGTAGATCCGAAGTCGGCCGACTACCTGCTGTGGCGCAAGGAGGGACAGACGCTGGTGGATGCCGCCTATATCGCCGAGAGTTTCATCCGCGGCTATGACTCTCTGTGGGTGCCGCTCGACCCCGTGACCCAAAAGCGGTACATCGACGAGTTCACCCGTCTGCGCAGGGTAGATCCACCCTATACCAACTGGCTGCTTTTCTCAAGTACCATCGAGAGTTTCCTTGCCAAGGCCGGTGCTCCCTTTGACGCCTACAGGGTAAGCATGGCAGTGCGCAAGACAGAAGAGTGGTACGTGGGCGACGGCTGGTACTCTGACGGTCAAGACTCGTTTGCCTTTGACTATTATTCCAGCTACGTGTTCCATGCCATGTATTTGGAAACGCTGCAAAACATGATTGACGCCCGCCAGAAGGGATGGGGCATCAACTATCCCAAATTCTACGCCACGGCCCTGAAGCGTGCACAGAAGTTCAGCATCATCCTGGAGCGTTTCATCTCGCCTGAGGGCACGCTGCCCGTCTTCGGCAGGTCTGTCCCCTATCGCCTTGCCGCCCTGCAACCTTTGGCCATGCTGGCATGGAAAGAGTGCCTGCCGGAAGAACTGTCGCCTGCCCAGGCGCGCTGCGCCATGACTGCTGCCATGCACCGCATGTTCGACGGGCATAATAACTTCAACGAGGGCGGATTCCTGGTAATCGGCTACTGTGGCAGTCAGCCCAGTGTGGCAGACTGGTACACCAACAACGGGTCGCTCTATATCACCTCTACGGTATTCCTGCCATTGGGGCTTCCTGCCTCACACCCTTTTTGGACCGCACCCGACGCACCGTGGACACAAAAGAAAGCATGGGGCGGACAGCCTTTCGACAAAGACCATATATGGAAATAATGTGGAAATCATGTGGACGTAAAAGACCTTTTGGTAAGTAATCTGAAAAGTTCAACTAAGACAGAATGACTATATGAGCGAGCCGTTATCTCATAATAGGGAAGACAATGCACTCTTTGCGCAAATAAAGAATGTGCTGGACAAAACGCGCCGGCAGGTGGCACGTTCCGTCAATACTTCTATTGTCAAAGCGTATTGGCAGGTGGGGAAATATATAGTGGAATATGAGCAGCAGGGGAAAGGTAGAGCTGAATATGGGAAAGGAGTGATAACTAATCTCTCCCAAAAACTCACAATGGAATATGGAGGAGGTTTCTCTTTACCTAATATCA
>JBJEKQ010000093.1:5350-7885 GCA_051878715.1 Prevotella sp. | reverse complement strand
TCTTATCACGGCACTCTTCACCTTTGGCGGCGGATTAAATACATTCTCGTCAACGGTGAAGAGATATTCCACGTCATACCATGCCTGTATCAGCACACTCAATATGCCGTATGCCTTGTTGCCCGGGGCAGATGCCATGCGCTGCGCCACCTCACGCTGAATCATACCCGTGCAACAGGGTATGAGTTCCTTGTTGTCGAGCATCTTAAAGAATATCTGCGATGATATGTCGTAGGGATAGTTGCCCGTGAGCACAAACTGCTTGCCATCGAACACCTTGTCGAGGTCCATCCTCAGAAAATCCTCCCCAAGTATGTTCTCACGCAACCGCGGGAAATGCTCGTTGAGATATTCCACCGACTCAGTATCTATCTCCACAACCTTCACGGGTCGGGGTTTCTCCATAAGATACTGTGTCAACACACCCATACCAGGACCCACCTCGAGTACTGGCAGTTCAGGACATGCATCCACCGTGTCGGCAATGCGCTTGGCTATTGAGAGGTCAATCAGAAAGTGCTGACCAAGATTTTTCTTCGGGCGAACCAGTTTCATTTTTTCTTTCTTTTATAATAGGGAGTTATGAGGGGGAGTTATGAAGGGAAGTTATGAGGGGAAGTTATGATAAGCCATTACTCTCTGCGCTTAGACATTCGGCTCCTTTTAACTCCCCATCATAACACCTTATTTTAACTCCCCATCTTAACTCCTTTAAAAGTAAAAGCGCAACCTTTATTTAAAAGATTGCGCTCTTCTCGGTTGGGATACCCGGACTCGAACCAGGAAAGGCAGGACCAGAATCTGCAGTGTTACCATTACACCATATCCCAATTTGTTGTTGCAATCGTGTTGTTCCCTGATTGCGAGTGCAAAGGTACGGCGAAATTCTGAAATCACCAAATAATTTCCCAACTTTTTTCAGTTTTACCCTAAAGTTTTCTACTTTTATTACAAAACCACCTGTTTATTTCTTCTTATATATCATTTTTACGGGTTTGTAGCACACGTTGTCATACTTTTCGAGTATGTCGCCCTTGTCGGTATCAATCACCCATAAACTACCGTTTTTGCCAGACTTCGACGGCTCATAGAACGAGACGTAGGTCTTGCGGTGGTCGGCACTCATCTCGAATCCCGTGATTACCGCCTCGTCGGTACCTACAGTTTGCAGCACCTCGGCAGCAGTGAGCAGCTGGGATGTGGTGTAGTTCCATTTCCTCACCTTGTTGCCATCGGCAAAGAGCAGCGAGTAGTATGTCATGTTGGCTATCGCAGGCGTTGTCGGTTGCAGCGGCGACACACCTATGCAGGCAATCTTTGTACCGCCATTGTCGGCAAGCACCGTCTCGGCAGTATCGAAGTTATATTTCCACAGTGATGTTGATAGCACCACCTTCTGCACCAACTGTCCGTTGTTCACCACTACAAGTATCTGCGGGTCGTTAGTTGCAGCCTGCTCTGCGGTCATCCTCACGTAAGTCATGTTGCAGAATGTCCTACCGTCGAAATAGTTGTTGGTACCCGTACAGTTGTCACGGGTCTGATGATAGTTCTTGCTACAGAAATAAGGTCCGTAGCCGTTGTATATCTGCGCCAATGCCCCGATTTCCTTGTCCCATACCAACAGTTCGTAGTTCCAGCCCGTACCGTTGTCCCTCACCACCATGCTCTGCTCGTAGGTGTATTTGAGTTTCGTTGGAGGCACGAGTGCGCCCTCTGTCGTTGAGAACTCATACATCTTGCCGTTCTCGCACAACACGGGATAAGCCACTCCTGAGGCATCCATCGACGGTATTCCCAGAATAGTGGGTTTAAAGTCGGGATATTCCGTCACTGCCAGCATGTTCTCCACCACCATCGTCTTCTCATTTATATAATATAAGGTGGGAACATCCGTTGCTGTACCGGCACCCTGACATGCGATAATCAGGCTACCCGCACTCTGCACGATGTCGGCGGGATGGGATGCGAAGGTGATGTCATCATTGTTCTTCGACAGGCAGTCGTAGTCATAGAAAGTAGCCGTCTCGCCGTCAAGGGGAGTCTGCATGAAGGACAGCATCGGTCTGCCCGAAGCATCCTCGCTGATGATGGTGATACCCTCCTCGTATGGGGAGTTGACATTGAGTTTAAAAGGGAAGAAAGTCTTTCCGTCCTCGTTTTCGAGGATAAGTCGGCAGTTCCAACTACCCAATTCCTTGCCCGTGAAGTTGAGTGTTGCATCGGTGCTATACACCTTCTGGTCAATCTCCCAAGTGGTCTTCACGTCCTTCTGACCGTTTGTTTGAGAATACTTGGGTGTGATGACGAGGGTCTCGTTCTTGTTGATGTTATACACATCCTTCACCGATGACTCGTCGATGACGATTTCCGTCAAAGGTCGGTCGCCCAATGTAGTGTCGTCGCTGAAGCAGGACGTAAGAGTCAGGACGGACAATAGGGAAAGAAAAAAAGCCTCATCCCCTGCCCCTCTCCAAGAGAGAGGGGAGTTGATTAGTTTTGCCAATTGATTTATTGTCTTTTTCATTGTTTTCT
>JBJEKQ010000093.1:0-5250 GCA_051878715.1 Prevotella sp. | reverse complement strand
TAATTTCCGAAGGACTAATACGGACTTGGGAAGTCAAAGGGGAAATCCGGATATGCCTCAAGAATCATGTCGCGGTTGGCGGGGTCGTTGAAGAAGTCATACATCGGTTCATAGATGTATTTCTTGAATATCGTGCGATACACGTATGGATCACCATACGGGATATGCTCGAGATTCTCGCCGTATGCCTCCACCATCTTCTTGTAGGTCTCTGGAAGGATGTCGGCGATGGCATGGAAATACTCCACCATCTTGATGAACTTATACGGATGCCACACTCCCAATGTAGATTGGTCCCACACCTTGTCGCCATGGGCACTCAACCACTCGGGCTGCTCGATGGCATTGTCGAAGGTGAGCGTGCGGCACTGGCTTGCCGAGTCGAGAGTGGGCTTGAAATTCTCATTTTGCTCCAGTATCAGTTGCAGCACGTATTTTGTGTAACCCGTAGCGTAAGTACCTTCCAGTCCGTCGCGCAGAATCTCCACGGGGATATATCCGTTGATGGAGTCGGGCTGCACCACAGCCTCACCGATATTATACTGCACTCCCGCCTTGGCAGTGGTCTTAGTCTCATCAATGGAGAACTTCACCGTTCTTGGCTCCTTGCTTGTCGGTCCCATGATTCTGAAGGGCACCTTATACAGATAAGTCTTCACCTCGATAGGAGTCACACTGAACGAATAAGTCAGTGTGTCCTTGGTGAAATAGACACCGTTGTTGGCAGTGTCGAACGTCATGTAGTCGGTCTCGCTGCACGACATCATCGCCACTGCCGCAAGGGCTGTCATTGCTATAGTCTTAATCTTGTTCATGTCTAAACCAATTAATTTCTGTTCTCATATTCCGAATCAGGTATTGGCACCACGTATATGCCGTCCTCGGGACGATAAGTCACGCTGTTGTCATACGACGGGATGCTGAGGTTCTGCCTCTTCATATTAAAGAAAGTCTGTCCCTCACCTATCATCTCCTTGTATCTCTCGGTGTTGATAACATCCTGGGTGAGTGTCTCATCCCCTGCCCCGGTCAGTGCATCCAATCCGCGGTTTGTCACCACGGCGTTGAAGTATTCGAGAGCCTTCTGATAATCCCTGTCGAGCAGACATTCCGCCGCAATATAGTACATCTCGGGCAGGCGAATCATGTTGATGCCCTGTATGAGGTCAGTGGGACGTGCCGAGGCATTGTTCTGCAGGTCATATATGTCAGTGAACTTGCTCAGTCGATACTTAGCCGTTCCGCCCAAATCCACCGATGTGAAGTATGCCGTGGTGCGGAAGTCAAGACCGCTCACTCCCTTCTCATACATCTCCATGAAGTCTCCACGCAGGTCGAGCGACGAATAAGATACGGTCTGCTGCAACTTTGCGCTCACCTGGGTGTAGAATCCCGAGAAATACACTCCGAAGAGACATTCCTTCTTCGAGAGCACTCCCGCCACGTCGTTTATCACCTCCGTCTTGGTCTTCAACTGTCTTCCACTCTGTGCTATCACCTTTTCGGCATATTCCAGAGCCTTGTCCTTGTCGCCCTTGGTGAGATACACCCTTGCCATCAGTGCCCTTACGGCATGAAGGTTGAGATGGATCTGACGGTCGGTCATGAATGAAGTTGTGTTCTCATATTCACTTTCGTCGGCAAGCAGTCGCTCAGCCTCCTGCAGGTCGGCAAGCACGTGGTTGTAGTTTTCCGCCAATGTCTCGAAGTCGGGAGTCTTCAGCGAGAACTCGGTGGCATACGGAATACCCTTGGCATTGGGATTCACCGTAATCTGTTCGGCAAAGAGCCTCATCAGGTCGAAGTGCATCATAGCCCTTAGTGCCAAAGCCTCACCTTTATATATATTGGCGGGATAAGCCGTGGCACCATCAACGAGAGGTGCGTTAAGCACACTGTTCACATTGGATATGTTGTTATACATATCGTTCCATACCTGGGCGAAGACGTTCTTCACCGAGGTGTTGTTATAGTCATACTGTCCCAATGCCGTCACTCCCGTATTGCCGTAGCAGTAGAGAGTCTGCGACATTATCTCAAGCGAGGAGAAGTACATCTCCTGACCGTAAAGCGTAGTATTGCGCAGTTTGGCATACACACCGTAGAGTGCATCCTCCACGCCCTCGTTGGTAGTGAGCATCTCGTCGCGCTTCACCTGTCCGTCGGGCGTGATGTCGAGGAATCCCTCGCAAGATGTGGCGGCAATGCCAATGCCGACAGCCATCACGGTCTTTATTATTACATTTCTATAGTTCATTCCTAATTCCTAATTAAAGCGTCACGTTAACATAAAACTCAAATCCCTGACTATACAGATAATCCGTACCGCGCTCTATCTTCACCGTTGAGAGCCTGAGGATATCCGTGAAGTTCACACCGCAGCGCAGGTTGCGCACATATAGGCGACGGCAGAGCTGGTCGTTGAACTCATAGCTGATGTTGAGCGTACCGAGGGTCATGGTGTTCTCCTTTTCGGCGAAACGGTCAGTCTGCTCAGGACGCGAACTGTCGGCGATGTTCTTATACAGGGCAATGTCGCCCGGCTGCTTCCATCTGTCGTCAAACACACGCTGGTCGGCATTATACTTCGGGTTGCTTCCCTCCACCTTGCTCACTCGCGTGGTGTTGTATATCCACGCCCCGAGACGGAGGTTAAAGAGGGCATACACGCTGAATCCCTTCCAATAGATATTGGTGTTCACCGTTCCCGTGTATCTTGGTTCGGTATCGCCAATGAGCACCTTGTCGGCAGGGTCATACTCGAATGTCAGCTCACCGTTGCGCTTGATGTATATCTCGCGTCCCGTGGCAGGGTCGATACCTGCGGAGCGCACCAATTTGAGTGCCGTGGTACTCTCGCCCTCTGCATACTGCGGCAGTGGCACGAGTGTGGTGCCGGAGTTCTGCTCGTTCTTGTTGTTTATCTCCTCCAGCGCCTTGTTTATCTTCGTAATCTTGTTGCGGTTGATATATCCCGTGGTTCCCAACTTCCAGTAGAAGTCCTTGGAGCGGAAGATATATCCGTCTAACTGGAACTCGATACCCTTGTTCTCCATCTCACCGAGGTTGGCAGTTGCCTGAGTAACACCCGTAGATGGAGCCATCGCCTTGTCGAGCAGCAGGTCGGTGGTCTTGCGGATATATGCGTCGAGCACGAAGTTCAGTCGGCGGTCGAACATCGAGAAGTCGAAACCTACGTTGTAGTTCATCGTACGTTCCCATGCCAAGTCAACATTACCGATGGTCAGTGGCACGGCACCTATTCCGTTCTTGTATTCGTAGGTGTTCAGATACTGGTACATCGTCATGGCCTGGAACGGCGAGAAGCTCACCTTACCTGTATATCCCATACTGAACCTCAGTTTCATGAGGTCGATCTTCTTCTTCAGTCCCTTCATGAATTCCTCGTTGAGGATATTCCATCCGGCACCACCCGACCAGAAGTTACCCCATCGGTTGTTCTCGCCAAACTGCGACGAACCTGTAGTACGCCATGTTCCATCCACAAAATATCGGTTGCGGAACGAGTAGTTGGCTGTGAGGAAGGCACCCACTGTGGCGGTCTCTCCCTGCGAGCCGTATGGTTGGCGGTCACTGGGATAACCAGAGGCATTGCCTATAAACGAGAGTTGGTCGTTGAAGAATCCTATTGCCTCGGTATTCTCGGTGCGCGTCTTGTCGTGGTTGACCTCCCATCCAAGAGAAGCACTGATGAGCGACTCGTCCTTGAACATTTTGTTGAATGTTCCCACCACATTTGCGTCGTAGCTTGTGGTGCGCGTGTCAGCCTTCACCAATTGTCCGCGCTTAGTGAGGTCTGGCTCATTCTTGTAGCTCAGCGACTTGGGCGATGTGAATGAGTCCGACCATCCCAAGTTGCTGGAGATGTTGAGGTGTCCCGTCAGTCGGAACTGCTTGTTGATGTCCCATCTCACGTCGGTGGTGTTGCCGAACGAGTGCGTGCCGGTCTTAGAGTAACTGCCTAACTGTGCCTCATAGAGAGGATTGTTCATGTCCCACGACAGGTTGGTGTTTGCCGATCCGTCCTCGTTGTACATCGGGTCGTATGGGTTCATCCTTGTATATTGCGAGAACGAGCCATAAGGTGTGTTCTTGGTATCCACCTCCGAGTATGTTGTTCGGTTTGAGATGGTCACCATGTTCTTGATGAAGTAGTCGAGCTTGAATCCGATGCTGTATCTCTTGCGGTAGTCGTCCTTCATCACGCCCTTGGTGTCGCCGAATCGTCCCGAAAGCTCATATCTCAGGTTGGAGGCACCGCCATACACCCTGAGCGAGTGGTCATGGGAGAATGCCACACGTGCCGGTTGCGACAGCCAGTCGCTGTTTTGTCCTGCCGCCACCAACTTGTATCTCTCGTTATAGAGATTGTCGAGTTCATACTGCTCAGGCAGTCCCGTGGCCGAGTTGATGGCACCCTTTGCGTCATACAGTCCCGCTAACACCTCATACTTCAGTTTGTCGGCGGCATTGAGCACGTTGTAGTCACCGAGTTTCGGGAATTGCAGGTCGCCGGTGAAGTTATACTGCACCCTCACCGTTGAGTTCTTGATTGGCTTGCGCGTGATAACAATCACACCGTTGGCTGCCTTCGAACCGTAGAGTGCCGTTGCCGATGCATCCTTCAGCACGTTGATGCTCTCCACCTCGTTCATGTCGAGGTCATATAGTTCCTGCATGGTTATCTCCGTACCGTCGAGGATGATGGTGGGTTGGTTGACATCTTGTCCTGAGTTGGAGAATGATGTTGTTCCGCGCAGCACGAGTTCCTCCACGTGGTTGGGGTTGGAGCCTTGTGCCGAGTTCTGCACGAGAGCCATACCCGGGGTGAGAGCGGCGATGGCAGTGATGATGTTCGTGTTCGACACCATCTTGAGTTCCTCGCCCTTAATCTGCGTCACCGAACCCGTAAAGCTCTCCTTGTTCTTGTTCACATATCCTGTCACCACCACGTCCTGAATGGTGTGCGAGTCCTCTTCGAGGAAAATCTTCAGGTTCTTAAGTGCCTTTTCCTTGGATGATATGGTCTGCGTGAGCATACCCATATACGACACCTTAATCTCAAAATTTCCCTTGGGCACGTTTATCTTGAACTTTCCGTCGATGTCGGCGGAGGTACCTGTAAGGAGTTTGCCGTTCACGTATATGGCGATGCTGGCTCCGGGGAGTATCTCTCCCGAGGCCTTTTCATACACGGCACCTTCCACGGTCACCACCTCCTTTGCCTGG
>JBJEKQ010000092.1:0-33635 GCA_051878715.1 Prevotella sp. | reverse complement strand
GTGTCATGGTACCCGAGAATTTCCACTGGGTGCCGGGGAACGCGAAGGTACGGTAGAAGCGGGGGTCACGGTTGAGGAAAAAGAGCTGCTTGTCGTAGGTGTACATTCCCGCCTCTGTCGGGCGTTTGCCATCTGCCATCGGGAAGAGGTCCACCATCTCTGCCGTCGGGCAAAGGGTGGCAGAGCCCATGGCGTTCTTCGGGCGCACCGCCTGCTCCCAGTTATTGTAGAGCTGGTCGGAAGGGTCACCGCCCAGATTGTTGCACACAGCGAAGAAGACAGCCTCTGACCTGTTTTGCTCACCACCGTAAATATTCGACCAGATTTTCGCCCATCCCTCGGCGTTCTTTCCGGGAGCATCGGCATAAGCAAGACCGAAATTGCCCTCCTGCAGCCTTGCCAATGCCAGCGAGTTGAGCTGGTAAGCCGTGAGCCAGCGTTCCTGTTCATCGGCACGGTTGAAGACAGGACTTGCATAATAGTTGGCGATATATCCCGCCAGGGCGTATGCCGCACCGGCAGTGATGCGTCCCCAGTCGTTGGCTTCCTCCTCCCATCTTGCCGGAAGATGCTCGCCGGCATATCTCAGGTCTTCCATCATGAAGCGGAACGTGCTGTCGGATGACGTGCGTGACAGTTTGAGCTTATCGGCATCAGAGGACAGCGTCGATTGGATGGTGTTGACGATAGGAAGTCCTCCATACCGTTTCCAGAGTCTGAAATAGCGTGACGCCCTGAAGAACATCGCCTGTGCGGTCACCTGCTGTTTCTGCAAGTCGGTAAGGATGATGCCCTCGGTATTGTTCACACGCACAATGACATCGGTACACTCGCGAATCTTCTTCCAGGGACTCTCGTTGATGCCATAGAAGAAAAAGCGCTGGATATTGGTATTGTCCCAGACCTTTCCGGGTTCCGACCATGTGCCATAGCCGGTGAACTCATCGGTATGGGCGGAGAGGAAGTCATTGCCGCCTACGGGCCACAGGTCAGGATAGTAGTTGTCGCCCGTATTGCTGAACGACCTGTGGTTTGGGAGCGACTTCTGATAGATGTAGTTCAGCCTCAGATTGACAGAAGCCTGGTCATAGTAAGCCTGCTCGGGACCGTAGCTTCCGTATGGACGCTTGTCGGCAAGAAAATCGTCACTGCAACTTACGGCAGACAGTGTGATGGTGGCTGCGAGTGACAAGGCATATATATTTGTTTTCATAAAAAGTATGCTATTGGTTAGTATTATGAGGTTCTTTTAAGCGGGCCGTCAGAAGGTTACGTTCAAGCCCATCGTTATCTTGCGGCATATAGGGTAGCTGCCATAGCTGCCTGCAAATTCATTCCATGCTCCCTTGGGTATGGGATTGTAGAAGCTGAAGGCATTCTGCACCGTGACATTGAGACGTACACTCGACAGTCCGGCGGTGCGTACCCACTCCCTTGGCAAGGTCCATGCGAGGGTGATATTGCGCATCTCGATACTTGTACCCGAGATTCTCCAGAAGGTGGACGCCAGACTGTTTACGCTCGAATAGCGGATATTCGGCAGTGAACCGTCCCGGTTTGCCCATACGAGCTGGTTGCCGTTGGCGTCGAAATAGTCCTCATAGACAAACATGTCGTTCCACATGGCATTGATGTTCGTGGTCTGCAGATTGCCGAAGCTCTCGCCTCTCAGTGAGCTTGGCACAAGGGTATAGGAACCCCACTGCGCCTGGATGGTGGTATTGATGGAGAAATCCTTCCACACGAAATTGAGGCTGGCATTGGCAGTGTACGGGTTGTTGGCACGCTTTGAAATCTGCACCACATCGTCCTGTGAACTGATGACACCGTCGGGAGCGGTATAGTTGCCGTTTTCGTCCTTCGCGCCACGGATATCCTCGTAGATGAGCATACCCGGCTGCACCTGCGACTTGGTAAGTCCGAGATAGTTGGTGATGTTGTACTTCTGGAAATACTCGTCAATCTGCTGGTATGAACGGAACATGCCTATACAGGACAGTCCCCAGAGTCCGCGGTCGGTACGCTCTCCTACCACCTTGTCGGTGAAATAGGGTTCTTTCACCTCGAACATCTTCTTCACCTTATTGTCATCGTAGGCGATACCTACCTTGCAAGAGAAGTACATGTCTTTAGAGAAACGCTGCCTCCATCCTATCTGTATCTCCGCGCCCCACATGTCCATAGCGGCATAGTTCTCAGGAGCGGGATAGATGCCCACTGTGCCGGGGAGTATGGCAGAAGAAGGATAGTCGAACATGGATCGGCCCCTGTCGTAATAGGCGTCGAAGACAACCGAGAGCCTGCTGTCGAGGGCACGCAAATCCACACCGAAGTTCATCTTATAGTTGGTGTCCCAGTGCAGGTCGGGGTTTGTTCCTGACTTCTCAGGCAACGCGAAAGCGCGGCCCGACTCCTGCTGCGGGTTGGTGCCGAAGATGACGGAACGGTTCTGGTTGTAGCTGTACAGCTGCAGCCACCGCCATGCCTGTACGTTGTCACGGCCCATGACACCGAAAGAGGCACGCAACTTGAGGAAGTTGACAAGCTTTTCGTTGTTGAACCAAGGCTCCTCACTGATTACCCATCCTGCGGAGACGGCGGGGAAGGTGCCCCAGTAGTTGTCGGGCGAGAACTTGGTACTGGCCTGGGTGCGCATCAGGAACTGGAACAGGTACTTGCTTTTGTAAGCGTAGTTGGCACGCATGATATAGGCGAGAGAGCCTCCCTCGCTGCGTGACCACTCGGAGGTTATCTCCGCGTCGTTGTCGAGAGAGTTGGAACTGCCGTCGGTGAAAGCCAGCGGATGCGTGCCCTTGCCGTACAGGTTCTCGCTCCAGTTCTCGCTCCGCTCAATGCCGAAAGAGGCACTTACGTCATGGTCTCCGAAACGGCGTGCGTAGTTGAGAAGGAAGTTCAGCTGATAGCTCTGGTTGGTGTCCATGGTGCGCTGCAGATAGGACGACTGTCCGCTGTTGAGCACACGGGGCTCGAAATTCTCAAAGTCGATAAAGCGGTAGCCGTTCAGGTCGGTCTCATTCTCGATAATGGCTGTAGGGTCAACGACATAGAGGTGACCGCCCGAACCGCCACGGTTCTTCACGCGATACACGGTGTTCTCCATCTTGATGGCGTTGACCTCGCTGTTGCTGACGTTGCGTGAGTAGGTCAGTTTGGCAGTAAGTCCCTTCAGCGGCTTGAACCAGGAGAAGTCGTGGGTGAGGCTGCCCTGTATGCTCATGGAGTTGGATGTGGTCTCCTTGTTGTTGCGTGTCTTGAGCATAGAGCTGTAGTTATAATAGTTGTCGAACGACGGGTCGTTCTCCATACCAGAGTTGTAGATGGAGTAACCGTTTATCTCGTCAGGCACGTAAGTGGGGTTCTTGAGCATATACTTATAGTCCTCTTCCGAGCTTGACGCCGCCATGTGCTGGTTGCGCGAGAGGTTGGAGCCAGAAACGGAGAGGGTGGCCTTGAAGTATTTCGAGATGTTGGCATTGATGCCGGCACGGTAGTTCCAGCGGTCATAGTCAAGCTTGCCGATGTTACCATCCTGTGTCTGATAGGACACTCCTGCAAAATAGGTGGCGCGTTCCGTACCGCCATTGATGTTGATGCTGTGGCGCTGGGTAGAGGCACTCTTCCAATACTTGTCAAGGAGATTGTAGTTGGTATTGCGCAAAGCCTCTATCTCGTCTGCCTGGAAGTAACCGAGCAGGGGGTCGATGTTCTCTTCCTTGCCCGTCTTGGCATATTGTGCGGCGTTGTATATGCGCGCATAGTCATATCCTGACAGCATGTCGGCGTGCATGATGGCATCGGAGACACCCAACTGGAACTGGTAGGAGATTTTCGGGCGGCCTGCCTTTCCACGCTTTGTCTTCACGAGGATGACGCCGTAGGCACCGTAGGCACCATATACTGCGGCCTCAGAGTCTTTCAGAATGGAGATGCTCTCCACCTCGTCGATGTCGAGGTTGTTGAACTCCTCCTCTGTAGTGATGAAGTCGTCGATGACATAAAGCGGTGTAGCCGTGGCATCGCCGCCAATGGGGTTGCCGCCCTGGTCTTTGCCTGTAGGCACCATGGAAACCGCATCCTTTGCCTGGCGTATGGTGATGGTGGCAGTCTCACCGGGGCGTCCTGTGCTTGGCATTTCCACATGGATGGAAGGCGATATGCCTGCAAGAGCCTCAGAGAGAGAGGTGACGTTGAGGTCGCGGAGTTCCACGGGGTCAATCACCTCCACCGAACCGGTGACATTCTTCTGCTTCATGGAGCCGTAACCTACAATCACCACATCATCGAGACTGCTGTTGTCTTCCTTCATCTTTACAGTCATGTTGTCGGCAGGAGCCATGACGGCAGTCTCATAGCCTATGTAAGAGACCCTGACCTTGGCCTTTGCCGGCACGCTGATCTTGAATTTTCCGTTGAAGTCTGTAGCCACACCTTTTGTCCTATCGGCTGTAGTAACGACGGTGGCTCCAATGATAGGGTCACCGTTCTCATCTATTACGGTTCCTGTAATCACCTTCTGCGACATGGCAACCATCGGCATAATCAGCATTGCCGTCAGCGCAAACGTTTTCTTAATATATTGGTTCATAGTTCGTTTTATGTTTTAGGTGGGTTGTGTTTTCATCTGAGCCAACGTGTGTCTCCTCCATTATTATATACTATCTCCTTCTCTCCGGGAGTGAAATCGACACCACCGTTCTCTGCCTCAAGGTCAAGCTCCCGTGTCAGCGACTCGGCAGGGAACAGCGGGTTGTAGAGCGAGGCGAACGGCGCGCCCGAGGTGTCCTTACGCGTATAGTCGGTGTCGCCCTCGTCTTTCGGATTATAGAAGAAGTTGAATTTCATGGTGAAGTTGCCGCCTTTCTCCGCAATGCGTCTGAAAGGCTGGAAGAGGTCATAGAATATCGAGTGGTCAAAACGGCAGTAGAAGCCGGTGCCATTGACATTGTTCGCCCATTTCTGTCCGGACATGGCTTTCGACAAAGTTACGTTGGACATGGTGAAATACCAGCTGCCCATTTCCGAGGTCGTGTTTCCAAACACTTTCTGCGGGTTGGAGTTCGACTGGTTGTTGAAACGGAGGAAATAGGCCTTCGAATTGTCCACCACATTATATATAGTGGAGTTCTTGATGTAAATATTCTTGATGAGGCGTCCTTTACTCTCAAAACTGATGAAGGAAGTAGAGCCTTCATTCTTCATCTGTATGATACAGTCGTTGATGGTCAGATTCCACCAGGCACATTCATAAGTGGAACCGTCATGCACAAGCGCATTGGGCAGATTCTTCACCCATACATCAGACAGATAAACGGGGTCTTGAATGATATATATGTTCTTGATGAGGCTTCCGTTTCTCATATACTCGAGATTGTCGCTTTTGATAGAGTCCGGCAGGTTGTTCTCTGACATCTTCAAAAGACCGTCGGCTGTGCTGTTGGTCATGTCTATGCGCAAGAATTTCATCTTCAGTCCGGAGTGGGTCAGAAATTTTGCTCCCCCCTGCATGTCTATGAATGCGGGATGCACCTTGTTGCCTCTCAATGTCATGTTGAAATGGCAGAAGTCCACGTCGCCCGTCATGGTGTAGTGCCCTCCCGGCTCCAGGTCGATGGCCACCTCGCCACCTACCGAGTCGATGGGGTTGTCGAGCAGGTACTGGTATATGTCGCTGCCGGCCGGAATAGTGGCAACAGAAGGCACCAATGTGGAGAATACCGTGTCTATTTTCTCTCCGTCCCTGTTGTCACGTTCATTGTCGCCTATCACACGGAACTCGAAGGAGTACCTGGAGTCCTCGGCAATACTGGCAGTCATCGAACAGCCATCGACAAGTTTCCTGTCATAGCCGTCAACCACGGTTGGAGCCTCCGGGTCGTCAATGTTCTTCATTGTCACCTCATACCCTTTCGCTCCGAGTACAAGCGGCCACGATATGGTAGCCTCCGTCCCGTCTGTGTTGACCTTGAAGGTCAGGGAGCCAGGGGTAACAAGCGTCTGGTTACTGACTCCTACATCGAAACCGTTTGGTGAGTCGTAACCGTCAGCACAACTGTCAAGCATCATCACTCCCCCTATGGCGAGTGACAACAGGCCTGTCGGCACATTAGTCTTTCTCTTACTCATTGTTTTGAAAGTTAGATTTAGGTTATTCATTGATTTTATGTTGTTTGGATAGAAATCTTGTCGGTTGTATAGACAGCAAGCGTGTATAAGCCGTCAAAGCTATGTCTGTTGCTATTGCAAAAATATCATAAAACCGTTTCGCAAAGGTGGACTAATAGACAATAACGGAGGAATAATCCACTTTTTGGTGGAATTAGTTCCAATCTTTTCGTACAATTACCAATTATTACATTTTTTAGAAAATTATTTCCAATACCCAAAAAAAACAACTAACTTTACAGAACATTTCATTTATTAAGGAATATTCAACCAAGACATCCAGACAATTATCGCATGAAACTGACAAGACTGTTATCACTGGTCATACCTTATATTATATGTTGCAGTGCCTACGCCCAATACCCATACCGCATCACTCACTATGATGAGGACGACGGACTGATAGAAACGGAGGTTTTCCAAGGATTACAGGACGCGGAGGGACTGATATGGTTCGCCTCGCGCAACGGACTGTTCAGATACGACAGCCACCGATTTATGGTATTCAAGGCATATCCGGGCGACGACTGCCCTCTTCAGTCCAATCGCATAGAACGCTTCGTGGAGTCAGGCGACAGCTTCATCTGCCTTTCACAGGAAAAGGCGTATTTCTTCGACAAGACCACAGGCAGATTCTCGCCGGCAAGCAGCCTGCCTGCCAGGAAAGCCCAGGACCCGGAGTACGACCGACTTAGAGAGCAGATAAAAAACTTGCCCGAATTTCGCGGAATAGACAAGGTGAAGGTGAGGCTGGTTGACAGACAGGGAGGAATATGGGTAAGGACAAACAGGGGGCTTCATCGCATAGAGCGCGTGGCGAAAAAGGCAACACCCGTAAAGACAGGCGGCGAGGCGGAAGAAGAGGTCAGGGCACTGATGATAGACAGGGACGGCAACAAATGGGTTGCCGACAAAAACAGGTTCCTGAAAATCTATGACAGAAAAGGAAGACTGGCTTACCTTACGCCTGATGGCAGCGTTACCTCCTCACGGCAGCCGTTTGGCTTCAGGGCATATTGCATCTACGAGGACAAGCGCGGCAGAATATGGATAGGATGCAAGCCCGGCGGACTGTTCCGCCTGGAGCGCAAAGGAGAGAAATACGCCATCCGTCATTTCCCGGCAGGCAAGGAGAAGTATGCATTAAACTGCGATGCCATATACGACATCACCGAGGACAGGCAAGGCAGACTGTGGATAGCCACCTACGGCGGAGGAGTGAACATGCTGGACGAGAAAGCCGATGGTAGCGTGCAGTTCGTGAACAAGGGCAACGCACTGGCCGCATACCCTGCCGATGCCATGTTCATCCATGGAATAGCCATAACCCGCAACGGCATACTGGCAGCTGCCACGACGCGGGGACTCGTAACTGCCAGGGTGGCAGAGAAGGTGTCGGAAACAAGATTCCACACCAACAGGAGGAGAGCAAACGACGTGTCATCCCTCCCGACTGACTATTTGACCGACGTAACAGAAACCGGCAATGACCGTCTTGTCATCACGACAAACGGAGGAGGAATATGCTGTACGGGCACAAAAGGGAGCGACCTGCTGAAAGACGATATCCGCTTTCTGACGTTCAACTCGCAGGGCAACATTGCCACCGATGTGTTCATGTCACTCACCGAAGACCATCAGGGAAATCTATGGGCGGTGGGCAAGACGTCGCTGACCAAGATACACAAGAACGGGAACAGGATAGAGATCTTCAAGAAAAGCCATTTCGACGGGCAATTCGCGTTCAGCGAGGCGATGCCCGTATGCGACAAGGACGGCATGATGACTTTTGGCACGACACAGGGCCACCTGACAATCAACCTGAAGGAGATGGTCAAAAACAGCTTCGTGCCATACATAAAGATATACTCGCCCGACACCATACGCCTGTCTCCCGAAGAGAAAAGCGTCATGGTGAATTTCTCCGCAATAGATTTCAACCGCCATGAACCGATAAGATACGCATACATTCTTGAGGGGCTTGACAGGCAATGGCAATACACCCTCGACAACCATATATATTACAGCAACCTGCCAGGAGGAACCTACCGGCTGAGGGTGAAGTCAACAAACAGCGACGGTGTATGGACTGACAACGAGAAGTGCATCACCATCATACGCCGGCCGGCATTCAACGAGACACGCACGGCGTGGATGCTCTACGGCATTCTGCTCATTGTGTCGGTATTGGCAATATACTACACCACGAGGTACATACGCAGACTGAGAAAAGAGATGACAGCATATCAGTTGAAAGCCTCCGAGCAGATAGAATACATGGCAAGCCGCATCAGAGAGCTGGCAGCCCACAACAGTGAGATTGTCAGCGACGGGAAAACCGGGGGAGAAGAGGAAGAGGAAGACTTTGCAACAAAGGCCAAAGCCTATATGCGTGAACACATAGGCGACAACGAAATATCGGTGGAGTCATTCGCACGGTATATGAACATGTCTAAATCGCTGTTTTACCTCAAATGCAAGAAACACCTCGGCTACACTCCGAGCAACTACATACAGAACACACGTCTCAGTTACGCCTCTCTCCTGCTTAAGAACAGCGCTACGTCAAACATATCAGACATCGCCTACAAATGCGGATTCTCCGACCCTAAGTATTTCAGCCGCCTCTTTAAGAAAGTCAAGGGCGTGACACCAACAGAATACGCGGCACAGAATCAGGCTGCCGGCCATGCGGGGCATCAGCAAAAGTGACGGTGCGGTCCAGAAGCCGATGAAACCACCAGCATTCTGATTTCACATCGTTCTCAGCTCTTCATAGATGCGCTGTACGGGGAGCCCCATCACATTGTAGTAACTGCCCTTCAACGAGGTGACACCCACATAGCCTATCCATTCCTGTATTCCGTAAGCGCCCGCCTTGTCGTAGGGCTTGTATTTGGTAACGTAATGCGCTATCTCCGCATCGGAAAGGGGCTTGAAGGTCACCTCGGTTTCTACCGAGAAACTCACCTGCCTGTCTTGCGTGGTGAGGCAAACTCCGGTAATCACCAGATGCGTTTTTCCGCTTATCTCGCGCAGCATCTCCATCGCCTCCGCCTCACTGTGGGGTTTTCCCAAGATTCTGTCATCCACCACCACCACCGTGTCGGCAGTGATGACCAGTGCATCCGGAGCGATTATCCGCTTGTATGCCTCCGCCTTTTTCCGGGCTATATACAGGGCCACATCCGCGGGTGGCACATCGTGCGGACAGGACTCGTCGATGCCGTCGAGCACGAACACTTCAAAATCGACATCCAGTCCGGCCAACAGTTCCCTGCGTCTGGGAGAGTTGCTCGCCAGAATCAATCTATAACCTGTCACCATCCAAATGCTCTTTTATCGTTCATCCACTTGCCTTGCGCCTTCAGCACCTGCTCTATCACATCCCTTGCGCAACCCTGTCCGCCCCTGACATGACTCACATACAGACAGACCTCCTTGATTTCCGATGCTGCATCGGCAGGGCATACGGGACAGCCACAGAGCTTCATCACCTCATAATCGGGTATGTCGTCACCCATGTACATCACTTCTTCATCGTCAAGTCCGTACTTATGCAGCAATTCCCTGTACGTGTCAATCTTTACCGCACACGACATACATACATCCTTCATTCCCAGACGCTCGTATCTGAGCCGCACGTTTTCCGTATTCCCGCCGGTGATGATGGCGACATGCAGCCCCATCTTGACGGCAAGCTGTATGGCATAGCCATCCTTGATGTTCACCGTTCTCAACGGGTCGCCCGACGGATGCAAGGTGACGGTTTCACTGCTCAACACGCCATCGACGTCAAAGACAATCATTTTTATTTTCGATAAATCGTAGTCAATCATTGTTCTGTATTTCTTTCTGGTGGATACTCAGGCTCATCTTGTCATACACTTCGCAGACAACAGGATAATCTTTCAGCATCTCGCTTTGTTTTGCGATGATGCTTCTGTCATACCGCACTGCGGGTCCGGTCTGCGCCTTGACGGGTGACATGGCGTGCACCTTGGCAGCCGTTTCGTCAATCAGCGGATACATCACGTCAAAGGGAATGCCGTTCATCTGGAGCAGGTCGCTTGCCACGGCATAGCAGTGATTGACAAAATTGCAGGCGAAGACCGCAGCCAGATGCAAATACCTGCGCTGCTCACCCGACAGGGAATAAACCTTTTCACTTACGGAAGCAGCCACGCGCTCAAGCAGGGCATACGTCTGCACGTCACCGGCTTCCAAGAAACAGGGTATATCCGCAAAGTTCACCTCGCGCTCCTTCGAGAAGGTCTGCATGGGATAGAACACGCCATAATGCACGGCATGACGCTCGAAGACGCTCATCGGAACACTGCCGGCGGTATGCACCACCACCTTGTCCTTTGCAATCTCCCCGACCTTGGGTATCAGCGTGCCCAGCGCATCATCCTTCACCGCCAGCACATACAGGTCGGCACCCCCGGCAAGTGCACTTGTCTCCGTCACAGCCACAGCACCCACGGCATGGGCAAGCGGCGTGGCAGACTCGGCTGTTCTGCTATATACCTGTACGATTTCATGTCCGGCTTTGTATAAAGCCCTCGTCAGATGAGAGGCCAACCTGCCTGCTCCTATCATTACTATCCGCATATCAATATTACTATCTCCTATAAACAACGGGCACACAAAGATAGGCAAAATTTATTGTTTGGGGATGCAAAATTGTATTTTTGAAATATATTTCTTATTTTTGTCACATGAATAGCGTGCTTATAACCGTCTATGGTCAAGAGGATGAATTGCCTTTGTTGTCAGACAAAGTGTTTTTTCACAGCAAGGCGTTGTTTCAGATATATGCTGACACACCACGCATCAAACCTTTCATGGTGGTTGCGAGCACCCCGGACGGCAAGGAGCTGTGCCACATGCTGGCATCGCTCAGATTCCACACATCGCTCCTCCCGCCCTGTCTGTACACCCATTGTCATATCCTGGGCGAAGGCGAATATCAAAGTGAGGACAACCGGGAAGAATTGTTCAGACTGATGCTACAGGCAATCACAAAAAAAATGAGTGCCAAGGCTTTCTACATCGAGCTAAGCCATCTTTCCTCCAAAATGTTCGGATACAAGCATTTGCGTTTGGCAGGCTACTCCCCCGTCAAATGGATGAGCATACACAACTCGCTGCACAGCAAGATGCCGATAGAACGACTCAGCCAAAAACAGATTGCCAAGATAAAACAAGCCAAGAGCCACGGCGTGACGACCAAGGAAGTGGAAAACATCGACGAACTGCACCGGCTGATAAAACTTCTGCAAACCCACTACCGGCTCAAGTTCAGGCGCTACATACCCGACCGGCATTTTTTTGAGATGCTGTTCTTTTCCAGACACGGGAAGTTCTACATCACCCTATATAAGCGGAAAATCATCGGATGCTGCGTATGCGTGGCTTCCTGCAGCAACATGTACCTATGGTATATGGCATCACTGCGCAAGACCTACCGCCTTCTACATCCCGACACGGTTACGGTATGGTATGCCGTCAGCCAGGCCCATGCAGAAGGATACAACCACATCTATTTCATGGACGTGGGACTCCCCTACACCCACAATCCCTACCGCGAGTTCATCCTCAGGTTTGGCGGCAAGCCGGTAAGCACCTTCCGATGGTTCAGAGTATCTGTCGGATGGCTGAACAGGCTACTCAGGCTGTTCAGCTATTGAACCTGCGCTTTGGACGAGTGCGGAGAAGGTCTTGTTTCCTCTGACATGGAACTGCCATAACAGCGATACGGGCAGAATGCCTGCGGGAGCGGTCTGCACCCTGTTCCGCTGTATCTCCCTGCGAACGGGAGCAAACTGTTTCTTCCATTTCGCGAAACTCCTTCTTGCCCTGACAACGGCACAAAACTCGCCCCAGTTCCTGTCAACCAGCAACATTTTGAGCGCAGCCACATAATCCAGGACAAACCGGACACGCATGACCCTGCGCAGCCGTTCCTCCGGCAAGCACTTGTACAGCATGGTGAGATTATTTCTGAAATTCAGATAAGTCTTCATCGGATTGGACTTGGGCAAGGTGCCTCCACCCAGGTGATAGACCACACTCTCTGGCACGCAGTACACTTCCCTGCCCAGCAAGCCCAGACGCCAGCAAAGGTCAATTTCTTCGTTATGGGCAAAAAATCGCCCGTCCAATCCTCCTGCTTTCCAATAATCGGCGCTGCGTATCATCAAGGCGGCACCGGTAGCCCACAGCACCCTGCATGGCTGGTTATATTGTCCGGCATCCTTTTCCACGACATCAAATATCCTGCCCCTGCAGAAGGGGTAGCCGTAGCTGTCTATATAGCCGCCACAGGCACCGGCATATTCAAAGCTCTCGCGCCGGTGCAATGAAAGAATCTTGGGCTGGCAGGCTGCCGCCCCGGGATGGTTCTCCATCCACTGCAATAAAGGATGCAACCAGCCTGCAGTTACCTCAATGTCTGAATTGAGCAACAGGTAATAAGGTGCCTCAATCTGTTTCAGGGCCTTGTTATAACCGTCAGCAAACCCCCAGTTCTTTTCCAGCAATATACGCTTGCATGCGGGGAACCGCCTCTCGAGCAATGCCACAGAACCATCGGTTGACGCATTGTCTGCCACATACACGTCTGCCACATCAGCGGCTTCACGGAGAATACCCGGCAAATAGGTTTCAAGCATTCCTGCACCATTCCAGTTAAGTATGACAATAGCCACCTGTTTCATCTCTGTTTCCAATTGTTTGTCCATCCGTTTATACCTTCTCTGCAAGTGAGCAACGCATGGCAGCCTTCTTCGGGTTGTATTCCTCCAGTACCACCATCTTCAGTTCGTTGTCAAACGCGTCATCCGCCTTGCCCGCAGGCAGTTCCACCCTGATATAGTTCCCGGTAAAACCGCACATTGCCTTGCCGCGCCGGGACTTTTCAAAGAGCACTTCCATCTCCATGCCTCTGTATTTGTTATAAAAAGCAGCAGTCTTCCCGTCCGACAGTGCCAACAGGCGATGACATCTTTCGTGTTTCACCGCCTCTTCCACCACATACGGAATCTTCAATGCCGCAGTTCCCGGTCGTTCGGAATAAGGGAACACATGCAACTGCGATATGTCCAAGCCATTCAAGAACGAATAGGTCTCTTCAAAACAGGAATCCGTTTCTCCTCTGCATCCCACCATGACATCCACTCCTATAAAGGCATCCGGCATTTTCTGCCTGATACGTTGTATCTTGTCAGCAAACAGTTGCGTATCATAATGCCTGTGCATCAGTTTCAGCACTTCGTCACTGCCACTTTGCAGAGGTATATGGAAATGTGGCATGAAACGCCTGCTCCCGGCGCAATAGTCAATCAGCTCGTCACTCATCAAGTCTGGTTCCAGACTACTGATGCGATAACGCCTGATGCCCTCCACCTCATCAAGTGCCCTGACCAGATCAAAGAAAGATTCGCCTGTAGTTTTCCCGAAATCACCTATATTCACTCCGGTAAGCACAATCTCCTTGCCACCCTCTTGTGCCACCTCCTGTGCCTGCTGCACTATGGACGTGATGGAAGGATTGCGGCTGAACCCTCTGGCAAAAGGAATGGTGCAGTAGGTGCAAAAATAGTCACATCCATCCTGCACTTTAAGAAAATAGCGTGTCCTGTTTCCCCTGGAACAGCTTGGAGCGAACGACTTGATGTCCTTCAACCGGGTAACATGATGCTCATGCAGGTCTTTTTTCTCAGGAGTTGAGAGCCATTCCACCCATTTGTCTGACAAGAAACCAACCAGGTTTGCTTTTTCCTGCGAACCAAGCACCAAATCCACTCCCTCTATATCACTTACCTTCTTCGGATCCAGTTGCGCATAGCAGCCTGTCACCACAACAAAGGCGTGGGGATGCTTGCGTGCCATACGTCTTATTGCCTGTCTGCATTTATGATCGGCAACCTCCGTCACCGAACAAGTATTGATGAGACACAAATCCGCCTGTTCGCCAGTTTCAACCGTATGCACCCCCATTTGCTGCAACATCTGAGCATACGACGATGTCTCAGAAAAATTCAACTTGCATCCCAAGGTGTAATAAGCGGCCTTTTTACCTTGAAACACCGAGAAATCTATCATATATATAATAATGTGTTTTCGCTTTATGATGCAAAGGTAAAAAAAAATGTTGAGGCTTCCGTATAACGGATAATCAAAACAAGCTACAAAAAAACATATCAAAGATAAAACGAACATAATGACACCGGAATACAAGAATATTATTTATTGTATATCACACTGATAATCAGTATATTGAGAAAAAGTTACAAAAATACCTGCAAAAAAATCAAAAAAAAAGATACAACCTATTGAAAAAATATATACCTTTGCATCGTTTTAATAAACAAATGATTGTTTTACAGATTTAAAAAGCAAAGAAAAATGAAAAAATTAGTATTGGCATTTGTAGCAGTTGTTGCTATTTCTTTCGCATCTTGTGGTAACAAAACCGCTCAGGCTCCTGCTGAGGACACTGTAGATACCGCAGTTGTTGACACTCTTCCCGCAGACAGCGCTGTAGATAGCGTAGAGGTTGACACCGTTGCTAACAACTAATCAATTGACTACAAATTGAAAAGTATAAACCGCCAGACGCAAGTCTGGCGGTTTGTTTTATTTCCTTTTTCAGGCACGGAAAACAGGGTCAGTCCGAAAAGCCTGTTGCGTATCATCCGGACAGACCCGTTATGATGAATGCTGCCTGTATTTTTAAACGCAGGTATCTGCGATGGGCAATGCAGGTATCTGCGATAGGCAACGCAGGTATCTGCGATAGGCAACGCAGGTATCTGCGATGAGGGTTGAAGACGGGAAGGGCGTGACAACGTGACAACATATAATATATAACTTTCTTGGAAAAGGAAATTAAGTTACTACGCGTAGTAAGCGAATTTCCCGTTATAGGGATTTCCTATATATACCGTTGTCACGTTGTCACGCGGAAACCTCAGAAAGGAATATGCGGGTTCAGATTTACTGAACTGCGTGCCTGAATGGAGGCTTGCAACCGGCTTTTCGGACTGACCCGAAAGAAGCAACAAAACCAGTTTATCGAAAAGATGAATATATCTTTGCGGGCTGCAAGGTTAATAACCTTAACGCTGCAAGGTTAATAACCTTAACGCTGTAAGATTAATAACCTTAACGACAATGAAGCTTACTGGCATTGGCAACGCAGCAATATATACCGCCTCTATCTGATAAATCTCACCCTACACAGAATTCATCGGACTCAAGTAATTTTATCAGTTAATTTTTTTAATGTATAATGTATGAAGAAGGAATATATTAGGCCTGCGATGCAGGTATATGAGATTGAGACGCCACAGCTGTTGGCAGGGTCGGACCCAAGGCTAAAGAGTGAAGGTCCGGTGACGGCAATGAAGAGATGTGGTAATATTAGTGATGAAAAAAAATAACCTGGTACGATTTACCTCGCCAGGTTATTTTTTTTATCATCACTTTGTGACGGTGAAAAAGCAGCTTCATGTCATGGCTGGAAATCCGCTTTGAAACAGGAATCGCTGGGCATACGCCAATCTCCCCTCGGACTAAGGCTTACACTACCCACCTTAGGACCGTCAGGCAGACAGGAACGCTTGTACTGCTGCTGCACAAAACGATGGAAGAAGATGTCAATCCAGTGCTTTATCGTTTCGCGCGAATACCGGGTGGCACGGGAGTCGTGACCGTCAAAGGCACGCTCTGCCATGAAGAGTATCTTGGATGCGCTGAAGCCGTAACGCAGGAAATAATACAGAAAGAAATCATGCAGTTCGTAAGGACCTACCAGGTCTTCAGTCACCTGTAATATCCTGCCATCTGAAGAAGCCGGGATAAGCTCAGGACTGATGGGGGTATCGATGATGTCGAGCAGGGTGGTCCTCACCACCTCACTGGCAGACTGCATGGCTTCGTAGCGTACCAGATGGCGTATCAAGGTCTTGGGCACTCCGGCATTCACTCCATACATGGACATGTGATCACCATTATAGGTGGCCCACCCCAAGGCAAGCTCGCTCATATCGCCCGTACCAATCACCATGCCACCCAGACTATTGGCAAGGTCCATCAGTATCTGTGTGCGTTCACGCGCCTGACTGTTTTCATAAGTCACGTCGTGCACCGTAGCATCATGGCAGATATCCCTGAAATGCTGTGTCACGGCATCGGCAATACTGATGTCACGGGTGCTCACTCCCAGTGCCTGCATCAGCTGCAGTGCATTGCCATGGGTGCGTCCCGTAGTGCCAAAGCCTGGCATGGTAACTCCCATGATTCCGCTGAGAGGGAGGTGCAACTTGCGAAACGCACGCACACACACCAGAAGAGCCAAGGTACTGTCCAGTCCTCCACTGATGCCCACCACCACCGTGCGGCTGTGAGTATGCTCTATTCGTCGTGCCAGTCCCATCGCCTGTATGTCAAGAATCTCCTTGCAGGAACCGTCCATGTCTGCCTCGGTAGGAATAAACGGCAAGGGATTGACCTGCACCTCGGGGATGGAAGTATCAGCCATCGGCTGACAGACGGTATGTATTGGCTCACAACCAGAATCCAGGAAGCCGAAAGTGGTGTTTGCCATGCGTTCTGCATCGAGCATCTCCACATCAACCGAGGCGACCGCCATCTGCGGAGAAGTACAGAAACGCTCAGAGGCTGCCAGCTGGCGTCCTTTGGAATAGATCAAGGCATTGCCGCCATAGACCACATCCTGCGTACTTTCCCCGTAGCCCTGACCGGCATAAACATAGCCACAAAAAGTGCGCGCACTCTGCTGTGCAAGCAACGACAACAGATATTGGTGCTTTCCGATGAGTTCATTGGAAGCGGAGAGATTGAACACCAGCTGCGCGCCTAACTGCGTGAGAACACTGCTGGGAGGTATGGGTGCCCACACGTCTTCGCATATCTCAATGCCGAACGTGGCTCCACCGGGTATATGGAAAAGATGCGGCCTGCCGCTCAGTTCCACCTGCTGACCAGCCAAGACAACCTGAGCATGCTTCAGGCGGGAGGCTGAGGCAAACCACCGCTGCTCGTAAAACTCTCCGTAGTTGGGCAGGAAAGTCTTGGGCACCACACCGAGGATTTGCCCGCCCTGCACCACCACAGCACAGTTGTACAGATGGACACCGGTGGCTACCGGCATACCCACAATGGCAATGACAGACAGCGACGCCGTGGCCCGAAGCAAGGCGAGCAGGGCATCATCAGCCTGTTTCATCAGCGAACGGCTGCGGAAGAGGTCCTGGCAACTGTATCCGGTAATGTTAAGTTCAGGAAAACAAACGACACTCACGCCTGCCTGGTGGGCCTGCCGAATCATCTGTACCGCCTGCTGGGCATTGTAGGCAGGATTGGCTACCTGTACCGGGGGAACGGCTGCCGCCACTTTAATATATCCGTACATCTTTTTTCTTGATTTTTGTTTTCTATACAAGGACTAAGGAATCAACAACGAAGAATCGCCATAGCTCAAAAAGCGGAAATCATGGTCGAGGGCATAACGGTAGATATCTCTCCAACGTTCACCCACAAAAGCGCTGACCAAGAGGAGCAAGGTGCTCTGAGGCTGATGGAAATTGGTGATTATCATACGCACGATGTGATACCGGTAGCCCGGAGCAATCATGATGGCTGTACTGGCATGTAACTGCGACAGGCGGAGGGCATCCATGTAACCGGCAAGGTGCTGCAACGCCTCGACAGCGGTCAACGAGGGTGACGTGTGATAGGGCTGCCATTGGGTGACATGCAGAGCATCGGGAGAAATCTCCGGATGCTCTGCGACAATGACGCCCATATAATACAGGCTCTCCAGTGTGCGCACACTGGTGGTACCCACTGCAATGGCCTCACCATGATGTTCTATAAGGCGTTCTATGGTACTGCGCTTCACGCACACATGCTCAGTGTGCATGGGATGACCACTTATATACGTGCTCTTGACGGGCTTGAAAGTGCCTGCTCCCACATGCAGAGTCAGTTCTTCTCTCTGTATGCCGGCGGAATCAAGGGCTTCCAGCACTTCAGGAGTGAAATGAAGTCCGGCGGTAGGGGCAGCCACGCTTCCCTTTATTTTGGAATAGACCGTCTGATAAGTCACCGTGTCAGACGCTTCGGTATTTCTGTTGAGATAAGGCGGAATAGGCAATTCACCCGCAGCTTCAAGCACTTCGGCAAAAGTGGCGGCAGGATGATTCCAAGTAAGTCTCACCAACGCTTCCCCGTTATTCTGTTGCATTGTTGCCTCCAGGAAATACGCTGCATCGCCCATTCCGGGAAGTGCCATTTTCAAGGCTCCCTCCTTCCATTTCCTGGCATTGCCAACCAGGCAGTGCCATTCGCACTGCCCCCTGCTTTGGAACATCTCTTCGTATGCTGCCGGCTGATGGGGTTCGAGCAGGAACACCTCAATCAGCGCGCCCGTAGGTTTACGGAAATGCAGGCGTGCCTGTATCACACGGGTATTGTTGAAAACCATCAACGCACCCGAAGGAAGATATTGGGGCAAACGACAAAACTCATCAGTATCTATTCTCCCCTGCCGATATACCAGCAATTTCGACTTGTCGCGTTGCGGCAAGGGATAACGGGCTATGCACCCGTCAGGCAGATTGTAATTGTAGTCACTGATTTTTATGTCTTCCACCATCATGGATTTGATATTTATGAGTTAAGACGAGTTGTCGGGTTAAAGGGAATACAGGAGTTCGTGCATGACGGCTAACTGACGAGTGACCTGTATATCGCATAGAAACAGGTAAAGGTGAAGACTGTTATCACCACCCGGATATCAGAAAGGCGGTAACCCGTGCCTGTGAACTGTGAAGACACGAAACGCTTGTTGAGAGGCGGACAAATGCCGCTACGGACATAAAGGAAATAAACAAGCATCCCCATACATCCGCCCCAAAGCAGCCCCGCAAGGATATCGGAAGGATAATGGACACCAAGGTAAAGACGGGTGTAGCAGTTGAGCAATGACCATCCCACCAAGGTAAACGACATCGCCCTGCTGCGTATGAGCAGGCTGAAAAAGACTGCAATGCTGAACGTATTGGCTGCATGGGCGGAAAAGAAGCCGTACTGTCCACCGCGATAGCCGTTGACGGTATCGACAAGAATACCTATCGAAGGATTATGGGTGGGGCGGAACCTTGCCACCAACGGTTTGACAAACATATCATCAAGGGTACCCGTGAGCAACACGCACAGAGCAGCACAGAGCACAATAGTGGCTATCTGCGTGACCGTCTGATTGCTCTTGATTACCAGCCAGAACAATGCGACATACATGGGTATCCACGTGGCTGCACGAGTGAATACAGGTACTATCCCGTCGAGAAAGGGGGTGTGGAAACCATTTATCCACAGCAGCCACTGATGATCGAGTTGGATGAAGTATTCCATCATTGACGTTCTATATTTTCTCTATCGACCGGGCTGAAATCCATCCACGTTTTCCGTCTGCCAGTTCAATCTCCTTCCACTGCTGCATACTATCGTCGATAATACGGACCTTGGTGCCTTGATGCAGCAGGAAGAGCGTAGTTCCTCCCTGTGAAGGAGTGCTGCCTACATTAGCGGCACCACTGATGACGATGGCATGGCTGCGATGCGTGCGCTCGTAGTTGCACTGGGCTGCAAACACCGTGCCCAGCACCACAACAAGCAGCATCAGCAGGGCGGAAACAAAAGCGGTCTTACGCAAAGGTATCGACACGGCAAAGAGCAGCACCAGTACAAAGACAATGAGCAGCGTAAGAGCACCCTGGGTGATGTATGCCCACTCGTTGGCACTGAAAAGATGTGTCAAGGTCTGATACCATGTCACGATGAACAGGGGGGATTCAGGAGTGATTCGGTCGGCGGTTTTCTGCCGCGCCAGCTGAAGGTTAAACCTTATGTCCGCATCACCAGGTTCAAGCAACAGCGCACGCTCATAGTTAAGGATGGAACGGGTGATGTCTTCCGTACGATAGTAGGCTCCCGCCAGATTATAATACACATCGGCATTTTCTCCCTGTCTGAGCAGTTGTTCGTAAAGAGTGATTGCCTGTGAATAACGTTCCTGGACATACGCACTGTCAGCCTGCCGCTTCAGCTGGTTGTAGGCAGCCAGCCGACTATCACTGCCACAGGAGCACAACAGCACGGACAGCAGCGGAAGCACTGCCAGCATTACATTCACAACACCCTTTTTCCCACGTTTTGAGGATGCCGCAAACGTGGTCTCTATTTCCATAATGGCCTTCATCGCACTGTCATAAGTCTTGTTCATATTACCTGCCTCATCTCCAGGTGCATAGCGTTGGAACTCACACTCGTCAAGAGCATCAATGAACATCTTGACGGTGTCTGCAGAAATACCCGTCTCCATGAAACGCTGCTCTACTGCCGAACGTGTGAGACTGTCGGCAGAGAGATGCAGCTTGTCGCCTACATACGACCACAAGGCGGCGGTGACCTCATCATAGAAGGATTCACGCTGGCCGCTGATGCAAAGCTTATATGCCTTCCGCAACTTACGCGATGCCACCTTGCCGGCACGTCTTCCCTTTCGGCCCTCCACATCAGCCAACTGCATGGCACGTTTGCGGAACACAACCACCAACGTAACGAACACCACAAACTGCAGGAGTAACAAACTCCAATAGAGCGGAGAGGCAAAGAAATCGCTTTGGGTGCCGGCAGACGACACCTTGCCCGTGCGGATATAACGTATGTCGTTGGCAAGCAAGCGCAAATCCTCCTGTGAAGAGGCTGAGGGAGCATAAGACTTGCCGTCTTTTCCCTTTGCCACCTGCAGTGCAAAAGAATCTGACCGCAAGGTGACGTATTCACGCCTGGAGGTATCGAAATAGGTGAAGGTGACCGGCGGAATGGTGAAATCACCGGGATGTCTTGGCACCATCAGATAGTCATAGGTAATGGTGCCTTGCACGCCCGCCGCGGAGAGATGGGTCTTGTCGGTCACTTTAGCATCATAGTGGTCAAAGTCTGCGGGAGCCTGCACCACGGGCTGCTTCAGCAGTTTCATATTGCCCACACCCTGTATCTGCACCGACAGCTTTACCGGATCGTTGGCATTCACCTGTGTCTTGTCCAGACTTGCCTTCATAGTGAACGTTCCCACTCCCAAAGAGAAGTCTGCCGGCTTGGCAGGAAGCGGCTGCACCTGGATGGACAGCGACGGTGCCACAATCTTGCGCTGTGTTTCCACATAACCGGCACCGCCATTGAAGAACGCCTCAAAGGGATCTATGTTGCGGTTGACCTGCACCACAGTGCCCGTGAAAGGAATAGACGGAATGGTCAGTTTGCCCGTCACCTGCGGGAACATCACATACTGGCTCCACGTAACTGTGCGATATGTTTTTCCGCCCATCTGCTCCACCTTGAAACTCTTTTGTGCAGGCAAAGGAATCTCCTGGGTGTGGAAACCCTTCAGATCAGGCATCTTTCCATTGAGCTGTGTGAGCTGAACCTGAGAATACACCTTATAAGTGAGCAAAACAGGCTCCTGCTCCACCACTGTACTTTTGTTGGCACTGACCTTGATGAACAGTTCTCCGCCGCCACTGCCCCCACTGCCATTACCATTGCCACTGCCGGCAACACCACCATGGGATGCACCGGAATTGCCCTGTGTGGCATTGCCGGAAACCTCTATCTTCAGGGTGTTTGATGCAAGCTGCTTTCCCTCTGCCGTGATGTGTGCGGCAGGAATGGTATAAGAGCCGGGCTTGGTAGGCAGGAGAATGAATGTATAGGTGATGGATGCCGATGAAGTGGTGCGGCCATTGATAATCTGTATGCTCTGCTGGGACGAGGTGCTGGGTCCCATCAGCACGTCAAATGCCGCAGGAAACTGCGGGGCTCTGAAATCTCTGACCTGCTGCGTTGACACCGTGTATGACAAACGGAACTCACGTCCGGTCTGCACCTGCGAGGGTGCGGAAGCACGAAACGTCTGTGCCGACAGCGTCCCCAAAGGCATCGCATCTTTTCCCTGAAAAACCAGGGGCATCATACCTGTCCACAATAACAAATATAAAATAAGAGATCGTTTCATCATAGTCATTACCAGTTTTTCTCCAATACTCTGCTACGCGGTTGCTGCATCTTCTCTTTCATACGTTCCTGCGTATTGCGTTCCTGCTGCATGGCGGCATTGAGCATCTGCTCAGCATTCTCCTTGCTCATCCTGTTGTCGGGCTTGGGCTGCTGTTTCTCTTGTTGTTTGTCCTGTTGCTTATCTTGCTTTTCTTGTTGTTTTTGCTGATTCTTTTCCTGATTGTCTTGATTTTGCCCATTCTTTTGATCCTGGTTCTGCTGCTGCTTGTCTTTCTCCTGCTGTTTCTGCAAGCGCTTGCACAACGCCAGATTATAACGTGTTTCGTCGTCGGTAGGATTCAGGCGGAGAGACTGCTTGTAATAACCGATGGCTTCGCCGTAGAGTCTGTTCTTCTGCGCAAGCACTCCCATATTGTGGTAAGAGATGGCCTTGCGCAACGGCGACTTCTCGACACGCACGCTCTTTTCAAACATCTCAGCTGCCATGGAATCCTTGTTCTGCGCCAGCAGGGCATTGCCCAGATTATACATCGCCTGCGGATTGTCCGCTTTATGTTCCAGTGCCTTCCGGTAACTCACCTCAGCCTCAGCGAAACGTTCCTTGCGGAACTGGGTGTTTCCTTGACGTATCAACGCACGGTCTTTTGACACACCCTGTGCACCTGCTGCCAAAGGACTGAGTGTCAGAACGACAAGCAGAAACAGTGTGGTTTCCCGGCGACGGGGACGGAACAGATGGAAACGCTGTGACAATGGATTGCGTCCCGGAAGCACCATCACCTCCAATACCAACAAGATGAGCGCCAAGAGGCCGAAAGCCTGAAACTGTTCGGCATAGTCGCTGTAAATGGTTGTTTCCATCTCCTTGCGGGCAAGCGTGGAGAGAGCCTCTTCCAACTTGCGCTGGGCATCACTGTTGTTTTCCACATGGATATATGTGCCGCCTCCTGCCTGCGCTATCTCACGGCACATCTGCTCATTGAGCGCAGTCATGACAGTCTGTCCGCCATGGTCTTTCATAAAGTCTCCGTTACCTACAGGAATGGGAGCACCCGAGGCGGTACCGACACCCAGCACATATACCTTCAGTCCTTGTCTGGCAGCCTCCTTGGCAGCCTCAAGAGCACCTCCCTCGTGGTTTTCGCCATCCGTGATGATGATGATGGCACGCCCCACACCCTGCTGCTTTGTAAAACTCTGGCTTGCCATAGAGATGGCACGGGCGATATCCGTGCCCTGCGTGTTGATGAGCGAGGGGGATATGCTGCCGAGAAACATCTTGGCTGAAACAAAGTCAGAAGTGATGGGCAACTGCACAAAAGCATCCCCGGCAAAAACGATAAGACCTATCTTGTCGTCATGGAACTTGTCTATCATGTTTTCCACCATCATCTTGCAACGGTCGAGACGTGAGGGAGCCACATCGGTGGCAAGCATGGAATTGCTGACATCCATACAAATCAAAGTCTCTATGCCCGCACGCTTCTCCTTGTTGATAGCCACACCCTGCTGCGGGCGCGCCATCATCACGCACATCAGTGCCCATGCTGACAAGAGCATTGAAAACTTGATGCCTGGACGCCATCTTGACACACCGGGCATCAGCTGCACCAAGAGGGAGGCATCTCCCAAACGGCGCAACAACTTACTGCGGTGGCGCATCATGAAAAAGCGCAGCAGCAACAGCAGAGGGATGACCGCCAAAAGGAACAAATATTGTGGATCTGCAAATCTAAACATGACAATTGAGTATGGCTGAAACAGATGTTATTGTTGATTTTTCACTTATTTACCTATGGAATACGACGGAACAGGGTGAGACTGAACAGCAGCTCCAAGAACAGCGCCACCAGTGCCACTGCCACCAAAGGCTGGAACACATCATAACGGCGCGAGAATTGCTTGACATTCAACTTGCTTTTCTCCAGTTTGTCGATTTCCTTATAGATTTCGTGCAACTCACGGGTGTTGGTGGCACGATAGAACTTTCCGTCGGTGGCAGCAGCGATATTCGCCAGTGTCTGGGTATCTATCTCCACGGGGATGTTGACATACTGCACGCCGCCTGCAACGGGCATGGGGTACGGAGCTGTCTTATTGGTACCAACGCCAATGGTATATACCCTGACACCCAGACTCTTGGCAATCTCCGCTGAAGTCATGGGAGAAAGGTCGCCCATATTGTTGGAACCATCGGTAAGCAATATTACCACCTTACTTTTTGACTTTATATCTTTGAGACGACTCACGGCATTAGCCAGTCCCATACCTATGGCTGTACCGTCCTGTATCAGTCCGCGTGCTGCGATATCGGGCTGCACGCCACGCAGCATCTGCAGCAAAGTGGCATGGTCTGTGGTCATAGGGCACTGTGTGAACGCCTCTCCTGCAAATACCGTGAGTCCGATATTGTCGTTCTCCCTGTCACTGATAAACTCCGCAGCTACCTGACGTGCCGCCTCTATACGGTTGGGCTTCAAATCCTCTGCAAGCATACTGGTGGAAACGTCGATAGCCAGCATGATATTGATACCCTCCACCTCACGGCTCTGCCACGCATTGCGCGTCTGAGGACGTGCCAATGCCAACACAATACTCACAAAGGCCACCAAACGCAGTATCATGGACAAGGGCATGAGACGCACACGCCATGACACAGGCACACGGCTGAACACCTGGGTAGAACTGACACGCATGGTGGGCTCTGACTTCTTGCGGAACATGAGATACCACACAAGGTAAGGTATTACCAGCAGGAGGAGCAGAAGATATTCTCTATTTGCAAATTCCATAACTTTCCGAATAAAATAGGTAAGGCACGGGGGCTACCATGCCATGACATCCGCTATCTGATAAAGCACATATCCCAACAACGCGAGCATCTGCACAAACAGCAGAATGACAACCGCACGGAGCCATTTGCGCTTGAGCAGCACTTTCTGTTCCTGCTCGGTGAGTTGCGGCTTGGGCTGTTCCTGTTGTGGGAGAGCCTCTACCTTTGTAGCATTGATGAAGTCAATCGCACTCAACAGGTTCTTGTCGTTCTCATTGATAAGGGTTGAATATTTGGCAAATTTCACAAGGTCGGCGGTAACGAAGAGCTCTTTCAGTTCCTCAATGCCACCGGTGTCCTTTTCAGAGGTGAGGCGGTCGATAATCTCACTGCTGGTCATCTCCATGGCACTGAAGTGATAACGCTCCTCTATATACTTGCGCAAGGTATCAGTAAGCCGCGTATAATACTCCTTGGAGTTTTCTGAGGTGACGAGGTTGGATGCCTTGATAAGGGCAATCTGCTCCATCGCCTTTTGGTGAGGAAGTATCTTCTTGATGGGTTTCAAGGAAATCTTGATAGGCTTGCCCGATCGCAGGCGTACATACAGCCATACGAACAGCATACACTCCAGCAACAACAGGAGGCTCAGCCACAGCGCGGCTGACCACTCCGACCACAGGAAAGGATTGTCTTGCACATCCTTGGGAGGAAAGAACTTGTCCATCTGCGTGGTGTCCACCTCAACCTCCATTACCTTCAGCGCCAGGCTTTTGGTCTTTACCGTCTTGTTTCCCACCCGAACGGCAAGGGGAGGCAGATAATAGAGGGCACCGTCGAAAGCAGTCAGACGGTAGTTTCGCACGTGGCACTCCATCCCCTCTTCGCTTGAGGGCACCACAGGCTCATCCTTATGGGAGAGGACCTCAATGCCTGCAACCATCGTACTGTCACCACGATATTCGGGGAAAACGACCACCGCACCTTTGGGGACAATGGCAGAAACAGAGAGGACGGCTTGCTCGCCTATCATCATCTGCACACGACTTATCCTTGCCTCCACACTTCCCTGTGCGACGACGCCAAGAGACCATAGGAACAAAAATACCGTTACTACAACTTGTTTCATGATACGTGTTTTGTTTGACGCAGGGTAAACATCTCTTTCAGTGCACGCACAAAATCGCCCTCAGTGGATACACTCACCTTGCTGATACGGCTCTTGCTCATCACCTCGGACAAACGAGACTGGCTCTCCTGCCAATGACGACTGTACAGACGGCGCAACCTGCTGCTGCCGGTGTCAACATACTGCTCATAACCGGTCTCTGCATCCACCACCTTTATGAGTCCCACCTCGGGCAGCTGTGCCAGCCAGCGGTCATAAACCTGTATGGCCATCAGGTCGTGCCGCCGCCCTGCCATCTGGATAACAGGATGGGTATAATTGGACTCGGGAATGACAAAATCGCTCAACAGGAAGGCGGAACAGCGACGCTTCATCACCTGCATAAGGAACTGCAGGGCTACCGACAAGTCGGTACGGGTACTTGAGGGCTGGAAATCAAGCATCTCACGGATGAGATGCAAGATGTGCTTACGACCTTTCTTGGGAGGAATATACTTCTCTATCCTGTCAGAAAAGAACACCATACCCACCTTGTCATTGTTCTGGATGGCACTGAACGCCAGGGTAGCGGCAATCTCCGTCACCATGTCGCGCTGCAACTGGCCACGGGTGCCGAAATTCAGCGAGCCGCTCACATCCACAAGAAGCATCAGAGTAAGCTCGCGTTCCTCCTCAAACACTTTTACATAAGGGTGGTGAAAACGCGCGGTGACATTCCAGTCAATATCCCGCACATCATCCCCGTACTGATACTCCCTAACCTCGCTGAACACCATTCCCCTACCCTTGAATGCCGAATGGTAAGAGCCTGCAAACACATTGGCACTAAGCCCCCGTGTCTTTATTTCTATGCGACGCACACGCTTGAGTATCTCTTGAGTATCCATGCCTTTGTTTCCTGCTGTATATCCAACTTATCCAACGTCTGTAACTAACCGGTTATGTATGACTGTCATCAAGGCACTTCCACCTTGTTAATGACACGGCTGATAATCTCCTCGACACTTACCCCCGTGGCTTCTGCCTCGTAGGTAAGTCCGATGCGGTGACGCAACACGTCATGTGCCACCGAACGGATGTCTTCGGGGACCACATAGCCGCGCTGTTTGATGAAAGCGTATGCACGAGCGGCACGAGCCAAGCATATACTGGCACGGGGACTACCGCCAAACGCGATGAGAGGCTTCAGGTCAGGCAGACCGTATCTGTCGGGGAAACGGGTAGCAAAAACAAGGTCAGCCACATAGCGCTCAATCTTCTCATCCAAATATACCTCACGCACCACCTCACGGGCATCCATGATTTCCTGGGCTGTGGTCACAGGCCGCACTTCGGGCAATGTGCCTGCCAGATTCTCACGAACGATGCGGCGCTCTTCCTCTACAGAGGGATAAGACACCACCACCTTCATCATAAAACGGTCCATCTGTGCTTCGGGCAAAGGATAGGTTCCCTCCTGCTCTATGGGGTTCTGGGTTGCCATCACCAGGAACGGAGCCGGCAGGGAAAAGGTGTTGCTGCCAATAGTAACCTGTTTCTCCTGCATGGCTTCAAGCAGCGCACTCTGTACCTTGGCCGGTGCACGGTTTATCTCATCTGCCAAAACAAAATTGGCAAACACCGGACCCTTTTGTACCTTAAACGACTCGTCTTTCTGGGAATAGACCATAGTTCCCACCACATCGGCAGGAAGAAGGTCGGGGGTAAACTGCACTCTACTGAACTGGGAGTCGATGAGTTGGGACATGGTCTTGATGGCCAACGTCTTTGCCAAACCGGGTACACCCTCAAGAAGAATATGACCGTCACTCAGCAATGCTATCAGCAACGCATCAATCAAATGACGCTGCCCCACAATCACCTGGTTCATTCCTGTTGTCAAATTAGTGACAAACGCGCTCTTCTGAGCAATCCTTTCATTCAATAGTCTGATATCTATCGATTCTGCCATGATGTATGATTTATTTTTTAATGTTCTTCTGTCCTACCATGCAGGACAACAGGCGATACGATGCACTGATGCCCCTCATTTGTGGCGCAAAAGTAATCATTTAATGGCTGAAATTGGAAAATATCGCTCTAAATAATATTAAAAAGTCAAATATGGAAAACCAGCCAAGCGTAAAGAGCCGTTAAGCAAGAGGAACGAATTGTTAAAATGCGACAAAAGATTATGACAAAATGGCGGTTTAAGGTTTTTTGCGCCTATTTTTGCACCCCAGGAAAAAAAAAGATGCAAGCGCCATCCGACGGCCTGCATCGCATTCAAAAAGAGTACTAACATATAAATGAAACTGGTATGAACATGAAAAAGATTGTGAACATCCTTTATCCAACCGCCTGCGTTGTGGCTATCACACTTTCAGTAGCAGCGTTCAGCAAAGTAGGTGCTGCCACCACCAAGCCCGCCGCTGCACAGACTGCCCCGGCACCTCAACCCGTAGATTTGACATACGCTGCCGAAAAGGCTCTCCCGTCTGTGGTACATATCAAGTATGTACAGAACAGCAAAATCAAGACTGTCGATGTGCAGAGCGACCCCTTCAGCGATTTCTTCAACGACCCCTTTGGAGGATTCTTCGGCAGGGGAAACGGAGGAACACAAAAGAGGCAAGTTCAGACTCCCAAAAAAACGGCGACCGGCTCTGGAGTGATTATTTCCGCAGACGGATATATTGTAACCAACAACCACGTAGTGGACGGGGCTGACGAGCTCACCGTGAGTCTCAACGACAACTCGGAATATTCAGCCCGAATTGTAGGTACCGACAAGACCACAGACCTGGCACTTATCAAGATTAACGGTAAGAACCTGCCTGCAATCACCATTGCCAACAGCGAAGACATCAAAGTGGGCGAATGGGTGCTGGCTGTGGGCAATCCGTTGGGACTGAACAACACCGTGACAGCAGGTATCGTGAGTGCCAAAGCCCGCTCGTTGGGAGCAAACGGCGTTGAATCGTTCATACAGACAGACGCCGCCATCAATGCGGGTAACTCAGGAGGCGCATTGGTGAACACCCGAGGTGAACTGGTGGGAATCAATGCCATGCTGTATTCGCAGACAGGGGTATATAGCGGATACGGTTTTGCCATCCCTACAGCCATCATGAACAAGGTGGTGGAAGACTTGAAACAGTATGGCACTGTGCAGAGGGCACTGATTGGCATACAGGGAATTGACGTGAAAAACTATGTGGATTCACAAAAAGACCAGGGAAAGGAGATTGACCTGGGCACGATGGAAGGCATATACGTTGCCAAGGTGACTGAAGGCGGAGCCGCCGAAGAAGCCGGCATCAAGGAAGGAGATGTCATTGTGGAAGCCGACGGACAGAAAGTAACCAAAATGGCAGAACTGCAGGAAGCCATTGCCAAAAAGAGACCCGGCGAACAAATCAGCCTGGCTTATCTGCACAACAAAAAGAAGCATACCGAAACCGTCACCCTGAAAAATGAGCAAGGAAGCACCAAAGTAATCAAGAACATGGACCTTGATGTGCTGGATGCAAACTTCAGAGAAGTGACCGAAGCACAGAAAAAGCAGCTGAACATCAGCTACGGACTGGAGGTGACAAAGGTGAACAATGGCAAACTCAAAGAGGCAGGCATCGGCAAAGGGTTCATCATCCAGCGTGTGAACGACGAAAGCATCAAGAGCATCGAAGACCTGCAGAAAGTTGTGAAAGAGGCGTCCACCAGCAAAGAACCGGTACTTTACATCCAGGGTATCTACTCCACTGGCAAGAAAGCATATTTTGCCATAGGACTCGACAACTGATACAAGCACTCATAATTTGGTAACATACGCATCAAAAAAATCGCCTGCGGTCAAAAGACGGCAGGCGATTTTTTAAAACATTTATCACTTTAAAAGTCTTTTCACTTAGAAAAACACAGGAGAGTTGCTTTTTTACGCATAAAATGATTACCTTTGCCCCATTCAATGTATAAGCCGAACCCATCATGAGACAACTGAAAATCACCAAATCCATTACCAACCGCGAAAGTGCCGCACTGGAAAAATATCTGCAGGAAATAGGAAAGGAAGAGATGGTTACTGCAGAAGAAGAGGTAGAACTGGCACAAAGAATAAAGAAAGGTGACCAGAAGGCTTTGGAAAGACTGACCAAAGCAAATCTGAGATTTGTCGTGTCTGTTGCCAAACAATACCAGAACCAAGGGCTTGGCCTTGCCGACCTTATCAACGAAGGCAACATGGGACTCATCAAGGCGGCTGAAAGGTTTGACGAGACAAGAGGCTTCAAATTCATTTCCTATGCCGTATGGTGGATTAGGCAAAGCATTCTGCAAGCTATAGCAGAGCAAAGCAGGATAGTGAGACTCCCCCTGAACCAGGTGGGTTCTGTGGCTAAAATCAACAGGGTACTCAGCAAATTCGAGCAGGAAAACGAAAGACGACCTTCTGTGGATGAGATATCAGAAAGGATTGACCTGCCCGAAGACAAAATAGACGATGCCCTGAGAGTGCAAAACAAGCACATCTCCATGGATGCACCCATTTATGAGGGCGAGGAAGGGAACATGCTCGATACCATGGTCAATGATGACTCTCCCATGGCTGATTACCAACTGCTGAAAGAATCGCTCAAGGAAGAGATTCACTCGGCACTCAACGGACTAAGCGAGAGAGAGAAAAGTGTCATCGAAGCTTTCTACGGTATCGGTATGTCTGAAATGACTCTCGATGAAATAGGAACCAAATACGGACTGACGAGGGAGCGCGTAAGACAAATCAAGGAAAAAGCCATCAGACGACTGAGAAACAATACCTACAACGAAATTCTGAAAACCTATTTAGGATAAAGATACGGAACAGGACAGAATAAATACAGTGACTCTTAGAACTTATTTGCCAACAGAGAGAATATGAAGACCGTAAAAATGAGAAAATTCGTTTTATATTCGTTCATGACAGCCATGGTATATATATTGGCTGCCATGCCATACACCGTGAGTGCCAAAAAAAGACAAGCCCCGAAGATGTACATGTTTGGCTTCTCTGCATCTTTCAACGATTCGACAGTCTATTTTACCAACATACAAGAATTGGACAGCGTATGGTATGATACCAAAACAAAATTCATCCTATCCAGAGAGGAATACGCTGCACAGTTGAAATCGTACTTAACCAACAGTTGCGGGCTAAAAGCGCGCACCTGCATAGTACTGTATGGCAGAAAGATGAAAAAAACGGAAAAGAAACTGACAAAGATGAAAAAGCAATATACCATCAAGTCAAAAAACAAATATGACATAAGGTATATCAGCAACAGCGATTTTTCATTCAAACCCGTCGAATATTCCGAAGATGAATAACAACACGAGTTTCTATCGAATAGCAGACGAGCCTGTCTGCATTATATACGACAACGAGACAGAAGAGCTTCTACCCTCGTTCAAACCATTTAGAATAAAGGAAGGGCAAGTAGCAGAAGAAGAGAAACTGTTATTTACGCTTCGGATTGAAAAGTCGCTGCAGGAAGAACCGGATACAACTACCGTAAAAGACTTTGACACCGGCAACGGACTGACCCTGGTGCAGGTGTGCCGAGGTGGCGGACAGCAATTCCACATCAAGAACCTTGACGGAAAAATGTGCTGTTTGCTGCAAACCAATCCAGATTTCAGCGTGTGTCAATGTGCGGTTTACGGAAATTACGCCATGCGCTGTTTTGGCCTCAATAACGCCCTCATGCTGATATTCGCTTTTGCAGCAAGCTTTAGAAACACACTTATGATTCATGCCTCTTGCATCTCATACCAAGGTAAGGGGTATCCTTTTTTGGCAAAGAGCGGCACGGGGAAAAGCACACATAGTGCATTATGGATGAAACATCAAGAGGGAGTAAGCCTTATCAACGATGACAACCCCATCGTCAAGATTATCGGCAATCAGGCATGGATATACGGCTCTCCATGGAGCGGGAAAACACCCTGTTACAGGAATGTGAGATACCCTCTGGGAGCACTCACCCTTATCAGCAGGTCTCCGCACAACTACATTGAGAAAATGAATGTCTTGCAGTCATTGGTCATGCTGATACAATCGTCTTCGTCCATGGTATGGGACAAGGTGATACAGAACAACTTGTACGAGATACTTTCCCAGATTATCAGAATCACGCCTGTATATAAGCTGAACTGTCGTCCCGACAAAGAGGCTATGGAAGTTTGTAAAAAAGGTATCACAGAAGCCAATAACACATAACACTGCAACAGGAACACGCCATTGGGAAAACACGGCACAAACAGATTGTAGGGGCTTTGGCAGAACAATGGCAAAAAGCCGTTCATGTCTGCTATTCCGCTTTCTGATACCATTCCCGGAGCAATGCATGGGGCACCCCCATTTGCTCCATCTGCTTCAAGGCCTCTCGTGCCTGCTTTTTCCTGTTCATCTCTATAAGCAGCCGTATTCTTGAGATTCGGTAGTCATGATTGTCGGAACTAAGACTGATGGCACACTCCCAATCGTACAGCGCAGCATCCAACTGATTCATCTTTTCCTCAAAACCGGCACGTGCCACATACACTTTGGCACTGTCAGGATACAGGGTAACCAAAGAGTTGAGTATATCTGCCGCCTCGTTCATTTTGTCGCTCAGCACGCACACCTGCGACTGGCACAACAACGCTTCCAGATGAAACGGAAAACGCTTAAGAATAGCGGCATAGTCGCTGTAAGCCAAATCATAACGCCGCTTCTCCTTGTTGGCATACGCTCTGAAAAACAAAGCTGAAAGATTACCTGGTTCATGCTGTAATACCAGATTATACTCCTCTAATGCATAGTCAATCTGTCCTAACTGCAAGTTGACTGCTGCCTTTTTCAAATGCAACTCGGTAGAATACGGACTGGCGGATATTTGGTCTCTTAAGGATTGAAGGGAATCGCGCAACAATGCAGTTGACTGTGCCATAAGCACCTGCCAACTGCATGTTAACGCAAAAATGACTGATACAATTCGTGCGGATTGCATTTACTGCTTGTTGATATAATCTACAATCCAGGCACCTACCTCCCTGGTGCCGAACTGTCCGCCTCCCTCAACCTGAATCTCGGGGGTACGCACATTGGCATCGAGCGAGGCATCGACCGCCTTACGTATCAAGGCACCCTCTTCTTTCAGATCAAAGTATTCGAAGAGCATGGCTACAGAGAGAATCTGCGCCAAAGGATTGGCAATGTTTTGCCCCTTAGCCTGCGGCCATGAGCCGTGTACAGGTTCAAAGACAGGCGTACTCTCGCCGGTAGATGCGGAGGGCAGCAGTCCCATCGAACCGGAAATGCAACTGCCTTCGTCTGTCAAAATATCTCCAAACGTGTTTTCCGTCACCATCACATCAAAGAACTTTGGCTCCGCAATCATGCGCATGGAGGCATTGTCCACAAACATGTAATCTACGTTCACA
>JBJEKQ010000091.1:0-1948 GCA_051878715.1 Prevotella sp. | reverse complement strand
GACTTGTTATTAGGTACATTTTGGGAACATTGGATTGATTAATTCTGTCATTCCCCCTCTATCTCAATCACATATCACCACCCTTTCACATTCTCGGTAGAAATGCACAGTACTTTTGAATAGTGAACGGACGGAGTAGCGAGTGGAGAGCCCCAAGCTCGTTTGGGCTATCCCGAGTCACGACGGACGAAGGCAAAGCCAACGAATCGTTCAGCGTAGAAAGCTGCTCCCTTCAAGATGAAGTCCGATACATCAGACTTGTCTTTCCTTTTTTCGATAGCCCCTTTTCAAGCAAAGGGAAAAGAAGGAAACGAGGATGACGTATTGAAGTTGCAGCTCAATACATCAAATCAATCTTTTCTTCTTTGAATAAGCAAAGCTGCATTTAACTTCGTTGAATATCGGCTGTACTCGGCATAGCCCAAACAAGTTTGGCTCTGCACTCGTTGGCACGATATTTCGGCATAATTGCTCAAACAAGCTTGGCAAGTTCTGCTCTCGATTTGCATTTGTTTTCACGGCAAATAGTCTTTTCGTATTATGGGGATATAGGTTCGTTTCAAACGACACCATCGGAGACGCAACGTTGCAACCAGCCTTCTCCACCATATTTCCGACACAAATCGCACAGTTGTAAAGCCAAGGCAAGTACCAGTTTCCAGTTATATCCAGTTTTATCCACTTGTCAACTGGTTGCCCTATCCACTTGTCAACTGAATACCCTGTTCAGTTACTGACTGATTAGCCATACTCAAAAAAACGTTTATCCGGCGATTGCTAACGTGATGAAATAGCCGCCTACCACTAACCACAGGTAGAGACCTCCTGCCAACAAGAAAGGTTTGGCACCCGCCTGCTTGAACTTTTCGATGCCGGTGTCAGCACCCAATGCGGTCATAGCCATGGTAAGCATAAAGGTGTCAATATATTCTATAACGCCGTTAAGTGGAATATCCTTTACCGTCGGTGCCTGACACCAAGTCTGCAACAGCGTATTGATGCCGATTGCTATGATGAAGTAAAAGGCGAACCAGGGGATGGTAATCTTGCTTTTCTTTTCCGCTGCCATTCCCGCTGCATCTCTTTTGCTGCTTCTCAGGCTTGAGAGTGCCAGTCCCATCACTACAAGTACGGGTGCCAGCATCATCACGCGTATCATCTTGGTGATGGTAGCTGTTCCTGCTATGCCGAGAGCGTCGGTGGGATCCATGGCATTGCCGGCTCCCGCCACATGAGCCACCTCATGCAGTGTGCTGCCGGTATATATGGCCACGGCGGTGTCGCTCATGGCAGAGAGCATCCCCGAGCGGTACATGATGGGGTAGAGAAACATGGAAACAGTGCCGAAGATAACTACTGTAGATACGGCAATGGCGGTTTTGTGACCCTCACATTTTACTACGGGTTCAGCACCCAGTACAGCGGCAGCACCGCAGATGGCACTGCCAGTGGAGGTCATGAGTGCTGTGTCGCGGTCTATTTTCATGAGCTTGCCCAGGACAATGCCCAGCAGAATGGTGCCCGTCACGATGATAGTGTCAATCAGGATGGCGGTGTAGCCCACCTCAGCCACCTGCGACAGCGTGAGCCGGAAGCCGTAGAGCACGATGCCCGTGCGGAGTATCTGCTTGGTGCAGAACTTGATGCCCGGTACCCATGTTTCGGGCAGACGGTTTCTTAGGCTGTTGGCATAGAGCATACCCAAAATGATACCTATGATGAGCGGACTGAGCGATAGTTCGCGCATTATCTGTAATTCAGAGAGATAGAAGGCTGCAAATGAGAACAGTGTCATCAGTAAAATGCCGTGCAGGGCGTTTGCCCTATTCCCTTTTTCAAATACCATAGTCTTACAGTGATTAAGTGAAACAGTTCTTTTGTTGTCAATTCGCTTGCAAAGATAATGCAAATCGAGTGCAGAATCACCAAGCTTCCTATGGTAAATCAC
>JBJEKQ010000090.1:0-1966 GCA_051878715.1 Prevotella sp. | reverse complement strand
CCATTGACGGAGAAAGGAGGATGGCGGCATGAGTAATAACAGAAGAATAAGAGTATTAAATGTAGAAATCGACAATATCACTACCGATGAATTGTTGAAAAGACTTGACCATGGGGTGCTGGTGACTCCTAATGTGGATGACGTGATGAAACACCAGAGGAATGAGGAGTTTCATCGATGTGCATCAAAGGCGGAGTTTTCGGTATGTGACAGCAAGGTGCTGTTGCTTTCAGCGAAACTATTGGGCACACCTTTGAAGGAGGCTATACCCGGGTCGGGCTTTTTCCCTCAATACTGCGACTATCACGCCAAGGACGATACCAGGATCTTCCTGTTGGGCGCAAAGGAGGGTGTGGCAGAAATAGCAAGGGGAAAGATTAACAAGAGAATCGGCAGGGAGATAGTGACAGGAACATATTCGCCGCCATTTGGCTTCGAGAAGGACGAGCAGGAGTGTGAACGGATTGTTGACATGCTCAGACAATCGGATGCCAATGTGGTACTGGTGGGTTTGGGAAATCCGAAACAGACGCTGTGGATATACAAATATAAAGACAGAATTCCAAATATAAAGGTATGGATGGCCCTCGGGGCTACCATCGACTTCGAGGCCGGCAACGTGAAGCGTGCGCCGAAGATATACCAGAAGTTGGCTTTGGAATGGCTTTACAGATTGTGTATGGAGCCACGGAGGATGTTCAGAAGGTACATGATAGATGACATGCCCTTCTTCTGGCTTTTGATGAAGCAGAAACTCGGAAGATACGTTAACCCATTTAAAGACTGACGAATATGATAATCACAAAAACCCCGTTCCGCATGTCGTTCTTCGGCGGCGGAACTGATATGCCGGCGTTCTTTAATGAACACGGCGGTGCTGTAATCAGCACTACATTCGACAAGTATTGCTATGTGAACGTGCGACACATGCCACCGTTCCATCCGTATATCTCAGAGTTGGTACATAACCGATTCGAGAGAGTGAATAACTTAGAGGAGATTGAGCATCCGCTGATACGTGAATGTATGCGGCTGCATGACATACACGAGATTCGACTGACGTACGAGGGCGACCTCCCTGCTCGTACTGGCCTTGGAACTTCTTCGACTTTCGCGGTTGGTATGCTCAATGCCTTCTGTGCCTTAAAAGGCAAGATGATGAGCCATCGGCAGTTGGCTGAGGAGGCTATCAAAGTGGAGAGGGATATTCTGAAGGAACATGGTGGTTGGCAAGACCAGATTGCGGCTGCATACGGAGGACTGAACCGCATTGACTTCCATGACAATGACTTTTCGGTTCATCCTGTGATTATCAGTCCTGAAAGGAAGCGTGAGCTTGACAGCAACCTTCTGCTTTTCTATACCGGAGTACAGCGTTTCTCTTCTGAGATTCAGGCAGCTACCTTTGCCAATCCTGTTGACAAGACTCAGCAATTGAAGGATATGTTGGCTCTTGTGGATGAAGCGGAAGGGATATTAACGGACAAGAATAGAAGCCTTGCTGAGTTTGGAAAGTTGCTTGATACGACTTGGAAACTAAAGCGTGGGACGGGAACAAAAGTCAGCAACAATGCAATAGATAATATATACCAGACGGCAATAGATGCCGGTGCTATCGGAGGTAAACTGCTTGGGGCAGGAGGTGGTGGATTCCTTCTCTTTTATTGTGAGAAGGAACGTCAGCCATCTCTTACGGAGGCTCTCGAACAGCTGATGATAGTGCCGTTCAGTTTTGAGAATGATGGTGCTCAGGTGCTTTATTATGCACCGACAGAGTATTCACCAAGAAAAGAAGTCAAACTTAACTGATATTGCCGATTATGGGAAACAATATATTGAATCATGTGGATTTGTTGATGGAACGATATCCAAGTCTGGAATATTGCAAGAGCGAAATAGTATCTGCTTACAACATATTGGAAGAAGCATACAGGGACGGAAGGAAACTGCTTGTGGCTGGAAATGG
>JBJEKQ010000089.1:0-8067 GCA_051878715.1 Prevotella sp. | reverse complement strand
CTATCCTATCATACATCTGAAGGGCGAGGACATAGAGATAGCATTCACCCATGCCAACCAGTACGGCGAGGAGTATCACTCGTTTGTCAACGGACAGCATACCACCCAGGGCGGCACCCACCAGAGTGCCTTCAAGGAGCATATCGCCAAGACCATCAAGGAGTTCTTCCAGAAGAATTTCGAATACCCTGACATCCGCAACGGACTGGTGGCTGCCATCGCACTCAACGTGGAGGAACCGATGTTCGAGAGCCAGACAAAGATAAAGCTTGGCTCACTGACCATGGAGCCAAACGGCGGAGTGAGCATCAACAAGTACGTGGGCGACTTCATCAAGCGCGAGGTAGATAACTTCCTGCACAAGAACCCCGATGTGGCTGAGGTGATGATGCAGAAGATACAGGAGAGCGAAAAGGAACGCAAGGCCATGGCGGGAGTGACCAGACTGGCACGCGAACGCGCCAAGAAAGCCAACCTGCACAACCGCAAGCTGCGCGACTGCCGCATACACTTCAGCGACGTGAAGAGCGACCGCAAGGAGGAAAGCTCCATCTTCATCACCGAGGGCGACTCTGCCAGCGGAAGCATCACCAAGAGCCGCGACGTGAACACACAGGCGGTGTTCTCGCTGAGAGGAAAACCGCTCAACACCTTCGGACTGACCAAGAAGGTGGTATATGAAAACGAGGAGTTCAACCTGCTGCAGGCAGCACTGGACATAGAGGAAGGACTGGACACGCTGCGCTACAACAAGGTGATTGTAGCCACCGATGCCGATGTGGATGGCATGCACATACGCCTGCTCATCATCACCTTCTTCCTGCAGTTCTTCCCCGACCTCATCAAGAAGGGACACGTGTATGTGCTGCAGACACCGCTCTTCCGCGTGCGCAACCGCAAGACCAAGATAAGGAACAAGCAGGTGGTGGCGGCAGAGCAGGAGAAGGGCAAGGGGAAGAAGAGCGACTTCATCACCCGCTACTGCTATAACGAGGAGGAACGGCTGAACGCCATCTCAGAACTGGGACCGGAACCGGAAATCACCCGGTTCAAGGGTCTGGGAGAAATATCGCCCGACGAGTTTGCCGGTTTCATCGGAGAAGATATCCGACTGGAACAGGTGACCCTGCACAAGACCGACCAGGTGCAGAAACTGCTGGAATACTATATGGGAAAAAACACACCGGAACGCCAGAACTTCATCATCGACAACCTGGTGATTGAGGAAGACCGGCCGGAGGAAGAAGAAGAACACGACTGAACATGCACTTCACCAATACCGTCAAACACATCGTAACGCTGCTGCTCCTTGCCGCCGCCCACGCCACCGCACAGGCACAGATGATGAGCAACGACACCCTGCTGCGCAAACTGCACATGGCAGAAATATGTATCAACAACCTGTATGTAGAGGAGGTGGATGAGAAGAAGCTGGTGGAGGATGCCATCAGAGGGATGCTGGAGAAACTGGACCCCCACTCCTCCTACCTCGACGCCAAGGAGGTGAAGGCATCCAACGAAACGCTGCAAGGCTCGTTTGAGGGCATCGGCATACAGTTCAACATGGTGGAAGACACGCTCATGGTGATACAGCCCGTGACCAACGGACCTTCGGAAAAGGTGGGCATCATCGCAGGCGACCGCATCATCACGGTCAACGACAGTGCCATCGCGGGCGTGAAGATGAGCCGCGAAGAGATAATGAGGCGACTGCGCGGACCTAAAGGCTCGAAGGTAAGGCTGGGCATCATGCGGCAGGACATTGCCGAACGGCTCTCCTTTACCGTGACACGCGACAAGATACCCGTGAAAACGGTGGATGCCCACTACATGATAGAACCCGGCATCGGCTACATACGCATCGGCAGCTTCGGCGCCACCACCCACCAGGAGTTCATGGAAAGCCTGCAACAGCTGCAGCGACAGGGCATGACCAAACTGCTGCTCGACCTGCAGGACAACGGCGGAGGCTATCTGCAGGCGGCAGTGGAAGTGGCAGAAGAGTTTCTCGAAGGCGGCGCGCTGCTGGTATATACCAAGGGAAGAAGGGTGCCCGAACGCACCTACCATGCCCGAGACAACGGCCACTTCACCCACGGCGATGTGGTGGTGATGGTGAATGAATACACGGCTTCGGCTGCCGAGATAGTGACGGGAGCCATACAAGACCACGACAGGGGCGATGTGGTAGGCAGGCGCACCTACGGCAAAGGACTGGTGCAACGCCCCATCGACCTGCCCGACGGCTCGATGATAAGGCTCACCATCGCCCATTACTACACGCCTTCGGGGCGCTGCATACAGAAGCCCTATACCAAAGGCAACAAGAAAGACTACAGCATGGATGTGTATAACCGCCTGAAACACGGCGAGCTGACCAACAGCGACAGCATCCACTTCGCAGACTCTCTGAAGTACTACACGCTGAAGAAGAAGCGGGTGGTGTATGGCGGAGGCGGCATCATGCCCAACTACTTCGTGCCCCTCGACACCACGCAATACACCAAACTGCACCGGCAGCTGGCTGCCAAGAGCATCATACTCAACGCCAACCTGCGCTATGTGGACAAGAACCGCAAGAGCCTGAAGAAGCAATATCCCGACTTTGCCGCCTTCAAGCAGCAGTATGAGGTGCCGCAGAGCGTGATTGACGGCATACTGAAGGAGGGGGAGAAGCAGAAGATTACACCTGCCGATGATGCCGAGCTGCAGAAGACCCTGCCCTATCTCAAGATGCAGCTCAAGGCCTTGGTGGCACGCGACCTGTGGGACATGAGCGAGTATTTCTCCGTGTTCAACGAGAGCAGCGACACCTACCGCACGGCACTTCAAGTGCTCAAAGGCGAGATGACGGAAGAGACATACTATACATCCACTAAAAACAAGGCACCATGATTACCTATTCGGCAGAGGGAGTGAAGATGCCCGCCCTGAAAAAGCGCAGCACCAGTGCATGGATCAGGGAGGTGGCAGCCCGATACGGGCGCAAGGTGGGCGAGATAGGCTACCTGTTTGTCAACGATGAGAAGATACTGGAGGTGAACAGGGAGTACCTGGGACACGACTACTTCACCGACATCATCACCTTTGACTATGATGAAGGAGAGGTAATCAGCGGCGACCTGGTCATCAGCCTGGACACCGTGCGCTCCAACGCCCTGCTCTTTGGCAAGGACTACGACGAGGAACTGCATCGCGTGATTATCCACGGCATCCTGCATCTTTGCGGCATCAACGACAAGGGACCGGGAGAAAGGGAGATTATGGAAGCCGCCGAAAACGCAGCCCTCTCCCTGCTGCCGCAGCAGTGAGGTGGCAAAGGCTTCAGGGGTTGTCCAGATTGTCCGGAGGTTCCAGGGTATTCGGAACTTCAAGGCAGAAAGGCACTCACATCCTTTCCATAGTGTATCAGTTCGCGCACCACGCTGCTGCTCACGGAAGCCAATGCCGGTGAGGCAATCAGCAGCAGGGTATCTATGCCGCTTATCCGCCTGTTCACGTCAGCCTGCTCACGCTCATATTCAAAGTCCCTGATGTTGCGCACCCCTTTGATGATGAATGCAGCCCCGTGTCTGCGGGCGAAATCCACTGTGAGTCCGCAGTATTGTTCCACTGTCACTTTAGGTTCGTCGGCATAGAGTGCGGCAATGCGTCCCACTCTTTCCTCAGCGGAATACAAGCACTGTTTATGCCCGTTCACGCCCACTCCCACCACCACATGGTCAAACAGCGGCAGTGCCCGTCTCAGTATATCGTAATGTCCGATGGTAAAAGGGTCAAAACTCCCCACAAAAACAGCGCAATTCATCATTCCTCATTCTTCATTCTTCACTCCTCACTAAAAAGCCCTCCCTGATAAACCCTGCGTCCGAAGTGCCTGTAAGCCAGTTCCGTCACCACTCGTCCGCGGGGGGTGCGCTTGATGAATCCCTCCATGATGAGGAAGGGTTCGTACACCTCTTCCACGGTGCCCGCATCCTCTCCGATGGCAGTAGCTATGGTGCTCACGCCCACTGGCCCGCCCCTGAACTTGTCGATGATGGTGAGCAGTATCTTATTGTCTATCTCGTCCAATCCATACTGGTCGATGTTGAGTGCCGAGAGGGAGAGGCGGGTGATGGTCATGTCGATACGTCCCGTGCCCTTCACCTGCGCAAAGTCGCGCACGCGCCTCAGCAGGGCGTTGGCGATACGGGGAGTACCGCGGCTGCGCCGCGCTATCTCCAGGGCAGCCTCGTCGTCGATGGGCACCTTCAGTATGCTTGCCGAGCGTTTCAGTATATGCTGCAGGGTGTCGGGTTCGTAGTATTCCAGGTGCATGTTGATGCCGAAACGCGCCCTGAGCGGTGCCGTGAGCAGTCCGCTTCGGGTGGTGGCGCCCACCAGGGTAAAGGGGTTGAGGTCTATCTGTATGGAGCGTGCCGAGGGCCCCTTGTCTATCATGATGTCGATGCGGTAGTCTTCCATTGCAGAGTAGAGATATTCCTCCACCACGGGCGAGAGGCGGTGAATCTCGTCGATGAACAGCACGTCGTTCCTGTCCAGCGAGGTCAATATGCCTGCCAGGTCACCGGGTTTGTCGAGCACAGGCCCGCTGGTAATCTTGAATCCCACGCCCAGTTCGTTGGCAATGATATTGCTCAGTGTGGTCTTTCCCAGTCCCGGAGGACCGTGCAGCAGGGTATGATCCAGCGGTTCACCCCTGTATTTGGCAGCCTCCACAAACACCTCCAGGTTCTCCACCACCTTCGCCTGTCCGCTGAAGTCGCTGAACTGCAGCGGTCGCAAGGCATTCTCAAACTCCTTCTCGGTACTTGTACTGCTCTCCTGCCGTATGTTGAAATCGTCGTTCATCATCATGTCTCTTGTGGCCGTGTGCTTGCACGTTTTCCGGATGCAAACTTACAAAAAAAACGGCAAGAACAGAAAGGAAAGTGCGCAAATTCTTCATCATGGCATACCAGCCCTCTCCTGCTGCCCCTGTCTGAAAAAAGGGCTGCCAAACAAAAGAGATTGCGGGGAAACCGCAAGCGGAAGTTTTAGAGAAACGGCAATTGAACAACAATTGGTCAGCAATTGAGGTTATGAGATTGTTGGGTTTGGACACAAATTGCCGTAGATTATCCGCAAATTAGGTGATGATGAAAAAAGACCATCCCAGCTCCTGTATCACAAAGAGCTGGGACGGAAAGCTTGTTTCAGCAGACAGTGATATTATCGCCTGTCTCAGGACGGATTACCACTCAAATTGACCCTTATTATCTTCATCAATTTCGTCATCAATTCCAAGCGTTGTTGTCATGGGATCCGAACCTGCGAGAATTTCACTATTGCCGAGTTCTACTACCAGTATCTCAGGGATGATATATTCTTTCTTTTTCATTTCTATATATTGTTAAAAGGTTATTACTTCACTGTTACGCCCATGAGGTTTACATAACCGTTCTGGGTCTTGATTACTACCTGTCCGTTGATGATGCGTTTTGCACCTACGGCAACCTCTTCCTTCTCCACCTGGGCGCTGATGCCTTTCACTGCCGTTGTCTCAGAGCCGTCATCGAATACGAAGATGAGTTCAGGTGCTTGCACAGAATTACCATTATTTGGTACCTGGAGATATGCCTTGCCGGCAGGAACTTCAAGAGTGGTGCTTACCTTGTAAAGACCGCCCTTGCCATTCAGTTTGCCGAGGCAGTAGATTGTGTTGCTCGTACCGTCTATCTCAGTGGCGGCTGTGCAGCCCTGAATAAGGTTTCCTTCAGGAGCCTCAGCCTCCGCAGGTCCTACAGAGACAGCCTTCTCTTCGCTGTCGCCTGCATAGAGGAAGTATCCGTTGCCTGCCTTCATGTTCTCAACCTTGCTCATGGTAACAGTGTTTTCTGCAACATTGGTTGCGATATATGCGGCGGCACCCTCTGTTGCCACAGCGCAGTCAAAAGACGGAGTGAATGATACCCATCCATTGTTGTAGGTGGTTGTATATTGTGCAACCTCACCGGTCAGAGTGACAACAGGACCGAGGCGGTAGTGGTCTTCAGTACTAGCGTATCCGTATATCTTCACCGTGACGGTACCTGTGAACGATTTGCCTTCAAATGCGAAATCTGTTGATGCGGGTGCATCATTCTTGCCCACATTCACTTCCGCGGATGCAGAGGATGATATATCATCTGATATCACTACCTGCATGGTCTTATCACTAGAAACTGCAACAATGCCAAGGTTTACATTACTTGGGGTGAACATATATCCGTCAGCCACCTTGAAGGTCATTGAAACATATTTGCTCTCATCCTTCTCTGCTGGCGTCTCAATCTTAGGCGTTGCGGTGTCCCTTCCCTTATCGGGAAGCGTTAGGTTGTTCAGTTCCAGATTTGTCACATCTGTAATAGATGGGCGAGAAGCTGAAACGCTGGTAGTGTTCAGTGTCGTTACACTCGTACCAATCTCAAGGTTCCATGTAACTGTGGCATCGCCGGCAGGCAAATATTCACCATACACTTCGATATATGCACCAAGTTGGTTATTGCTGATGTCCATGGGTATCGCTGTGCCATAATCCACGGTCTCATCAGCTGTAAACGTGAGGGTCTTGACGTATGTCGAGCCTCCTGTAAGATTGTCATAGAACGAACCGCTCTCCGGTGTAAAACCTCCGAAGGAGATAGAAGAAGCATTGCCAGCATTACCCGAGAGCCATGTCTTGCCGACAACGACAATCTTTGTCACTTTGAAGTCCGCAGCAGGCTGAAGAACATAATCATCACCATGATTCAGTTTGAAGCCATCATTGGTAGCGGAAAGAGTTACAGCATTTATCGTGCGACCATCTGTATTGTCTGTGAGAGTAAACTTGCCGTCTGTACTTGTCCATATATGTTTAGTATCATCTTCCACAGTTCCACCGCTGTATCCGAGCGTTGCAGAGACACCCGTTCCTGCCACATAGACATCCTTTGCGACTTCCTCAGACTTATACTCCCCATTGATTGCAATGGCACGAATGGTGGCAGATTCGGTCATTGTTATGGCGGAACTGTATTCCGTACTTGCAGAAGTAGGCTCGGTGCCGTCTGTGGTATAGTATATCTTCGCACCATCTGTGCCAGAAGTAAGTGTTACGTTTGCACCACTGACAGAGATGGCAGGAGCATACACGTAGTCAGTGGGCGCATCCGCGTATGTTACAACGGCAACAACACATACCTGAGTTCCTCCAAAAGTAAAAGTAACAGAATTGGCAGGATTGCTTAGTTCCTTGGTGATAACAGTTGGATTATCCCAATTTTTTTGAGATGTCACATCGTCAGCGCATTCAGCACCTTCAAATTCTACCAGACTAGCATCCTCAGGATAGTTTGATGTCACATAAAACGTTACCTTTGTAATTACCTTTCCGGCAGGTGCGTAGAGGGTATTCTGTTTTCCTTTAGAGAACTTTATCGACGTGTATGACCCTGAATTTACTGTCATTTTCCCACTACTAGCCATCATTTTGCCGGAATCACTCGTGATGGTGAGAGTGATTCCGTTAACTGTAATTGAATTTGTATTACTAACATAGTACACAACGGCTTCCTCTGCCCTTGCCCCTGTGACGACAGCCACAAGGAGCATTAGTAAAGATAGAATTTTTTTCATGTTTTTTTGTTTTTTAATTGTGGTTTAGTTATTACTGTTATTTCAATCGCTTTTCAGGATGTCATTTTCCCCAACAGAATTTCACTTTTTTGCTTAGGTTAGTTTTAGCTTCTGTTTTGGACAGGAACAGACTGGTGCCTGTTTTCGATGGCAAATATATGACAAAGAAATAACATCCAATGCTTAATAACTGTTAATATTTTGGTTCGGGGGGGGGGTATTTTTAACATTATTTATTACTTTCATCAGATTTTACACCCCGAAACAACAAAATTTTCCACTTAACCAGAGTGTTCAGGCACAGAGAAACACAGAGGAATGGCAAAGAAATGGCAACCGGCGGGCATACAACATGGCACATATTCCTTTCCGAGGTTTCCGCGTGACAACGTGACAACGATATATATAGGAAATCCCTATAACGGG
>JBJEKQ010000088.1:0-1975 GCA_051878715.1 Prevotella sp. | reverse complement strand
ACCTTGCAGTTGTTGATGTCCTTCACCTGAGTGAGCACATCAGCACCCTTGAACGAGATTTCTCCCTTGTTCTCCACACCGTTCTCAATGGTAGCAGGCAGCAATCCGGTCAGACCGTAGTAGTTGTTGGCAGGGTAGAAATTGCGAGCCACGTCGTTGAAGGTGTATGGATAAACCGCACTCTTTCCGTACATACCTCCAGCCTGCCATTCTCCCAAGTTGTCGGCATTGATACTGTACAGATTATTTAGCTGATATCCCTCCAGGTTATCCTCTGTGATTACACAGAAGAGACCCATATTTGCGTTCTCCACATCCAGAGCGAAGCGCACGTTGAACGGTATTGTCATCACGTCGGTATCCTTGTTGTAGGTAGCCGACACACTGATGTCAGCATCAGCGGGGAAGCCCATAAGGTAGTTCACCCTGTCGAGCCAGCAGTCGCCATCGGGCGAGACAAACGAATATGTGCTTTGACCCTCAACCACTTCGCTATGCATAGGTGAGCTTATTCCCTGATAACGGTTGATGATAGCCTGTGGAGCGCCAAGCAGTCCAAGGAACGACTGGGTGTAAGAAGTCATGCCGCTCTCGTAGGTGTCACCTGTATATGTGTGATAGCACAAAGGAATCACATTCTCGCCATATATACGCTCAAGGTTCTCCAATCCAAGGTGTCCCAACGGGCAGTTAGAGCAGTCCTGACCTGTTTCCTCCTCAATAACCACGCGTCTTGTGGTCTTGAACGAGAGGTTCTTCACTGCAACAGCCATCTCGTATTCAGTCTCACCATCGTTGAGGTCAATGTCAACATAGAAAATGTTCTGTTTACCAACTCCCAGCGGCAGTTCCTTCTCAAACTCAAAGTCCATAGTGTCGTCCTTCTTCAGTTCAAGTCCGCTCTTGGTCAGCTCATCCACAATGTTTCTCTCAGAGTCAAGCAGTTGCAGCTTCACCTTGTTGTAAATCTTCTCCTCGTTGAGAATCTTCATCTCGCCCCTCACCTTCTGAGAAGTGGCACCAATCTGATATGACTCAATGCCCTTGAGTCCCACCTGAACATCAAACACCTGACTGACAGCGATATCTGTCAAGAAGAGAGCACTCTGATTGGTGTTCTCGTTTACAAAGGCGATATGCACCTTCTTGCCAGAATAGTCGGCAAGGTTGACAGAATACTCCTTCCAGTTACCCTCAAGAGTGCCCGTTGTTCCAGGAACCATCTGCTCGTTGAACACCACATCACCCTCGCTCTTGAACTTTGCAATCACGTCGGCATCGAGGTCGTTAATCTGTTCGTCCGTAACCAATATCACAACCTTTAGCTTGTCGGTGAATCCAGCCTGATAACCCTGTCCCTTGAATGTGAGGAACACGTTCTTGCCGGTAATCTCAATCTGTGGAGTAACCAACCAGTCATCCGACTTGCCATTGGGCACATACTTCGAATGAGACATAGCGCACTTGTTCGAATAATCGTCATCGGCAGCCCATGTCCAACCTGTTCCCTTTGCAAAACCATACTCCTTGAATACAGATGTCGGGGTTTTGTTGTCACCGTCATACTGCATCATGCTTCCGAGAGCCACGTCGAAGTTCTCCTTGAAGATGTTAGTGTCGTCACTCTCGTATGTACGCTCATATACACCCTCGTATGTCACGCTGCACTCCGTGTTCTTGACGTTTCCGCTGAGGTCAGTAACTGCACCCTCGGGCAGAACAACCTTATACGTGTTACCTTTATATAAATATTGTGTAGCCGTAGGATAAAGCATCACCTGCTTATATGTCTCTGATGTTTTTCCTGCGAGTATGTTCAAATCACATATTGGTTCGCTCTCTCCATCCTTATATAAATAGCCCTTGGCGTCGGCAGCCACAGCCACTTCAGTGTCAAAAGAGAATACCACCGGACTTGTGAGCATGTCAAACTCACCCATAGTGCTTCCATTCTCGGGAGATACGGCAGTGTTGG
>JBJEKQ010000087.1:0-1983 GCA_051878715.1 Prevotella sp. | reverse complement strand
ACGGCTTCCTTAATAAATCTTCTAATTGCATAATCTTCTATTTTTTTGCAATTTTCCTGTTTTCCGCGCTTTTCTGTTCTAAAAATTAAACTGTCATAAAAATCAGGGGGTTACGGGTTCGAGAGTTGCAAATTTGGGTGTCCCGTGCTATCTTTGCACCATGTTTATACGCAAGAAGCCCAACAAGTCAGGCACAGTTAGTGTGCAGGTTGTCCAGAAAACCAAGGCCCGCAAGCAGCGTGTGGTGAAATCGTTCGGTTCAGCACGGCCAGACGACCCGGCAGCAATGGAGAAACTTATGCAGGCGGCATCGTCTTTCCTGCAAGAGATGGCTGGGCCAGCCTTGCCACACTTATATGAAGAGGAGGACGTTATAGACGGTTTCATCAATAGCCTGAACAACGCCCAGGTACAGGTGGCAGGTCCAGAACTGGTGTTTGGCACACTCTACGACCGCATTGGCTATGATGCCATCCGAAACAGAATGTTCCGTAACATCGTCATCTGCCGTCTGTTCAACCCAGGCAGCAAACTGAAGACTGTGGACTACATGGAGCGCTATCTGCATGTGACGTACAGCATTGACCAGATTTACCGTTTCCTCGACAATCTGTGCTATCGCAAAGAGGAAGGGGAGAAGGCAGGTGACAACAGTAAGAATGATACTGTCAAGGACGATGACCTGTCCAAGTCAGCCGCACCAGCCAAGCCTAAGCCGGATGACTTCAAGACCCGTGTGGAGAACATCGCATACTCATACACCAGGAAGACGGTCGGCGACAACATATCCGTCTGCTTCTATGACATGACCACGCTGTATTTTGAGGCCGCAGAGGAGGACGACCTGCGCAGATGCGGTTTCTCGAAGGACGGCAAGCACTCCTGCCCGCAGATATTCCTCGGCCTGCTTGTGGCCAGCGGTGGCAATCCTATCGGCTACGAGATTTACGAGGGCAACATCTCAGAAGGGCACACCATGATACCGCTGATCAGGAAACTCGCCTCACGTTTCGGCTTCGACAAGCCCATAGTGGTGGCTGATGCGGGCCTGCTCAGCAAGGCCAACATCAACGAGCTGACCAAGGACGGCTACCAGTACATTCTCGGAGCAAGACCGAAGTCGGAGAGCGACAATGTCAAGGAGCGGATACTCTCTCTGGACATGAAGTACGGTGATGTGGTGGAGATAAAGAAAGACGGTGATGTGCGTCTCGTCCTGTCATGTACCGAGAAACGTGCCAGGAAGGATGCGCACAACCGGCAGCGCGGACTGGCAAGGCTTCAGAAGAGGATGGCCAGCGGCAGGTTGACAAAGCAGAATATCAACAACCGGGGCTACAACAAATATCTCAAGATGGAGGGCGAGGTGACCATCAGCATCAACATGGAGAAGTACGAGGCCGATGCTGCATGGGACGGGATAAAGGGCTATGTCACCAACACCCCGCTCACGGCAAAAGAGGTCATTGCCAGCTACTCCAATCTTTGGTTTATCGAACGTGCCTTCAGGATGAACAAGTTCGACCTCGCTGTACGTCCAATCTACCACAGGCTCCGCAACAGGATAGAAGGGCACATCTGCATCTGCTTCACCGCATACACCATCATGCTGGAGTTGGAGCGTATACTCAAGGGGGCGAAATCGGAGATAACCATTTATCGGGCGCAAGAATTGGTCAAGAACATGTACGCCATCACCTACACACTCCCAAAGTCAAAGCAAACCAAGCGGACCTACCTTGGGATGGACGAAGAACAGTCAGAGCTATGCAGGTTGGTCGTGCCGGGGTGGGGCAAGTAGCATCTGAGGAGCTTGGGTGTCCCAACGCGGAAAACAGGAAACAAATCCAAAACCTGTGCAAATGGTGTGCGCAGATTTTGGATTTGTCCTGCTCTATGGTGAATCTTAATACTTGAATGTCACCAGCAATCCCTTGTGGTCTGTGGGCCACACGCCAAGTGGTTCGATGAAACGCTCCTTGG
>JBJEKQ010000086.1:0-8193 GCA_051878715.1 Prevotella sp. | reverse complement strand
ACTCCCATCAAGCCATGTTTGCAGTATATCCATCGCTTAGACCTATTTCATCAGTGCCTTAATCTTTCCGCTCACGCCCTTTTTAAACTTGTCGGCATTGTTTCGGGCATTCTTGAAGGCAAACTGAGTCATATCGTTGCGCCTCTCCTTGCCGTTTTTCCATCCGTTTACATAGAGCGACGACCAAGTTACACGATAGTCCTTGGCAATCCTTGCGCCTTCATCAGTTGAAATATCAACAACCTTGAAGACAACCTTGCCACTCTTCTTCTCATTGGCAAAGTCTTTCTCCACCACCTCACGGGCATACTTCTCGACAGCCATGCAAGTTATGCATCGCTGTTTTCCGTGGAAGTACATCACTTCCACACGGTCTTTCGCGTTTGTTTGAGCCAATGCCACCATTGCAAACAGACTCATTACTACAAATAATAAGTTTCTATACATATAATGAACTAAGGTTTGTATTTCGTAGAATGACGAACATTCAAATCATAAATAAAGGGGCAACGGCCATATACCCCTTGTTCTTTAGCAACAACCTTCTTTCTTACACAGGCACTGTCCGAAGAAGCCGCCAAACAGTTCTTTTGCAAGTTGCCAGTTGTCGTGGTTGATGCAGTACTTTACCTTGGGTGTTTCCACCTCACCCTGAATCAGACCCGCTTCCTTCAGTTCTTTCAGATGTTGTGAAACAGTGGCTTTCGCTATAGGAAGTTCCTCATGGATGTCACCGAAATAGCAAGTTTCCTGCTTGGCAAGAAACTGCAGAATGGCGATGCGTGCCGGATGTCCCATTGCTTTGGCGAATCTTGACAGTTGTTCCTGCCTTATGCTATAGTCCTTGTTTGCCATATCTTTGCAGATGATGTATTTTGTTCGCAAATTTACAAACATTCAGGCACAACACCAAACCACGTCCTGTTTTTTGTCTGACACGGTGCATAATTTAACTTTCGCTGTATTTCCAATGCCCTGCACTTTATTGCTGTACACAGGCCACCCGATATCAATCATCCGGAACTGCAATATCCATCAACGAGTATGCCATGAAGTTTCTGACTTTCCAAGTATATTTTCCACAATGGGAACAAAACATAATAACGTCATGAAAAAACAGCACATGAAAAATGCAGATACCTGCGATGGCTCACGCAGATACCTGCATTGCCCATCGCAGATACCTGCGTTGGCAGATGAAGATACCTGCGTTTTCGTATGCCTTTTTCCTATGACTATGACTGACACTTCACACATTCTGCACAGTCGTCCTAAACGGCTTTACAGTTCTGTCCTGTTGTTCCTGAATCAGTACACAGGCGCAAAGGTAGTCTTTTTTTCGGACAATGCAGATAAATATCATGAAGCAACCACATCCCACTCATCTCTTCAGGATACAGTTCCCGGAACATCCAAAAATGAAAAAAGGAGAGCGCTGCAATCTTCATCAGACAGCAGCGCTCTTTATTTGTAAATTACAAGTATATGAGGATTATACTATTCCCTGCGCCATCATGGCCTTGGCAACCTTCATGAAGCCAGCCACATTGGCACCCTTGACATAGTTGATGTAGCCGTCGGGCTGTGTACCATACTTCACGCAGTTCTCATGAATATCCTTCATAATGAGTTTCAGACGGTTGTCAACCTCCTCAGATGTCCAACTCAGGCGTTCAGAGTTCTGACTCATCTCCAAACCGGATACTGCCACACCACCGGCGTTGGAAGCCTTTCCAGGGGCATAGAGAATCTTGGCATCCTGGAACGCCTTGACAGCCTCGGGAGTAGAGGGCATGTTAGCACCCTCGGCTACGGCAAACACTCCGTTGCTTACCAGAGTCAGAGCCTCCTCGCCATTGATTTCGTTCTGGGTAGCGCAAGGCAATGCGATATCAGCCACTTCTTTCCAAGGACGCTCACCTGCATGATATACGGCGTTAGGATATTCGTCAGCATACTCCTTGATGCGTCCGCGCTCAATATTCTTGAGTTCCATCACAAAGTCAAGCTTTGCACGGTCGATGCCATCGGGGTCATAGATATAACCATCGGAGTCAGAGAGGGTGAGTACCTTGGCACCCAACTGAATGCACTTCTCTGTGGCATACTGAGCCACATTACCCGAACCAGAGATAAGCACCTTCTTGCCTTCGAGAGAAATGCCTCTTGTCTCAAGCATGGAAAGGAGGAAATATACGGTGCCATAGCCGGTAGCCTCAGGACGGATGAGAGAGCCTCCAAACTCACGGCCCTTGCCTGTAAGCACGCCACTCCACTCATGGGTGAGTTTCTTGTACATACCAAACATATAGCCTACCTCACGGCCACCTACTCCAATATCTCCAGCCGGCACATCCTCATCAGGACCAATGTGGCGGTAGAGTTCAGTCATGAAAGCCTGACAGAAGCGCATCACCTCGCCCTCGCTCTTGCCACGGGGAGAGAAATCAGAACCGCCTTTGGCACCACCCATAGGCAGTGTAGTGAGCGAGTTCTTGAAAGTCTGCTCAAAGGCGAGGAACTTGAGAATACCGAGGTTTACCGACTTGTGGAAACGGATACCGCCCTTATACGGACCTATGACATTGTTGTGCTGGATGCGATAGCCCATGTTAGTCTGAACCTTACCTTGGTCGTCTGTCCAGGTAACTCTGAACTCAATCACTCTGTCAGGAATGCAAAGACGCTCCACGAGGTTGTATTTCTCAAATTCGGGATGTTTGTTATACTCTTCTTCAATGGTGGGAAGCACCTGACTCACTGCCTGAAGATACTCAGGTTCATTAGGGAATCGCTGCTGCAATTCCGCTACTACTTTTGCTGCATTCATTCTTTTTTTGGTTTATTATGTTTGACTTTATATAACTATTTCGTTGTTTGCGTTTGCAAAGATATTACTATTTTGGTAAAATACAAACAAAAAGTTACTTTTTTTTGATATTACCTTACTTTTTATTCTTTTTTACACACTCCTGCAAGAAATATTCAATCTATATGCAGAAAACGGATAAAAAGACAACAAGGGAGTCCCATCCGTCGGAGCTCCCTTGTCTGTTGTCTGTATCTCACTTTTCACCTCACTTTCTGCTTGAGTTTATCAACGTAGGCATCAATCACGGCGATGGCAGTAATGTTGACCACATCCCTTACCGAAGAGCCGAAGTCGGTGAAGTGGATAGGTTTGTTGAGCCCCATCTGCACAGGACCGATAATCTCGACATCGGTATTCAGTGCCTGCAACATCTTGTAACTGGAGCGGGCACTGGTAAGGTTGGGGAATATCAAGGTGTTCACATCCTTACCGTAGAGTTTGTTGAACGGATAGAGTTCGTCGCGCATCTCCCTGTTGAGAGCGAAGCCAATCTGCATTTCTCCGTCAATAGCCATCTGGGGTTCTTCCTGCTGCAGAATAGCTACAGCCTTACGCACCTTGCGCGAACCTTCCGAGGTATCGGAACCGAAGTTGGAATGGCTCACCATAGCGATATTTGCCTTCTCATTGAAGAAGCCCACAGCCTTGGCGCTGAGTTTTGCCAAGTCCACCAGTTCTTCGGTATTGGGGTTATTGTTGATGAGGGTGTCAGCGAGGAACAGGGTACCTTTGGGCGAGTTGATAATATGCATGGTACCGAAATGGTTATATTCCGGACGGATACCAATCACCTCCTTAGCCACCTTGATGGTATTGGAATACTTGGTATAGAGGCCAGTGATGAAGGCGTCTGCCTCTCCTGTCTCCACCATCATCATACCGAAATAGTTGCGCTCAAACATCTTGTCGTTGGCTTCCTGGAAGGTGTAGCCGTCACGCTGACGTTTCTGGGTGAGCAGACGGGCGAAGCGCTCTCGCCTTTCAGCCTCCCTGTCATGTCTGAGGTTGACAATCTCAATTCCGTCAAGCGAAAGTTCCAGTTCCTTTGCCAGTTTCACGATGCGCTCGTCGTTGCCCAGCAGGATAGGCTGACAGATACCCTCAGCCTTTGCCTGTACGGCAGCCTTGAGCATGGTGGGATGAATACCTTCAGCAAACACCACCCTCTGCGGGTGATTGCGGGCGGTATCATAGAGTTTCTGAGTCAGTTTGGTTTCCTGTCCCAACATCTCGCGCAGACGGTTCTTATAGGCATTCCAGTCGATAATCTGCTTGCGTGCCACTCCACTATCCATGGCAGCCTTTGCCACGGCGGCACTCACCTCTGTAATCAGGCGCGGATCGACGGGTTTGGGGATAAAGTAATCAGGACCAAAGGTAAGGTTGTTTACCTTATACACATCGTTTACCACATCAGGCACAGGCTGCTTCGCCAGTTCGGCAATGGCAAGTACGGCAGCCATTTTCATCTCTTCGTTGATTGCTGTAGCATGCACGTCGAGAGCGCCTCTGAAGATATAGGGAAAACCGATAACGTTGTTTATCTGGTTAGGATAGTCAGAACGGCCAGTGGACATGAGCACATCGGGACGGCTTGCCATGGCATCCTCGTAACTGATTTCGGGCACGGGATTGGCGAGGGCAAACACGATGGGAGCATCAGCCATGGAGCGTATCATGTCTTGTGTGAGTACGTTGCCTTTGGAGAGTCCTACAAACACGTCAGCCCCCTTGATAGCCTCCTCCAAGGTGTGTATGTCGCAACGGGTAGTGGCAAAGAACTTCTTCTGTTCGGTAAGATTTTCACGGTCAACAGAAATGACACCCTTGGAATCGAGCATCACGATGTTCTCCTTCTGTGCGCCAAGAGCCATATACAGTTTGGTGCAACTGATGGCAGCGGCACCGGCACCATTTACCACAATCTTTACCTTGGCAATGTCCTTGCCGTTTACCTCCAGAGCGTTCTTCAATCCGGCTGCGCTGATGATGGCAGTGCCGTGCTGGTCATCATGCATCACTGGGATATCCAGGGTCTGCTTCAGTCTGTTTTCGATGTAAAAGCACTCAGGTGCCTTGATGTCTTCCAGATTGATGCCTCCAAAGGTAGGAGCAATCTTCTCTACCGCCTCGCAGAATTTCTCTGGGTCTTTCTCTGCCACCTCGATATCAAACACGTCTATGCCGCCATAGATTTTGAAGAGCAGTCCTTTTCCCTCCATCACAGGCTTGCCGCTCAGAGCGCCGATATCACCCAATCCGAGCACCGCTGTACCATTGCTGATAACCGCCACAAGGTTTCCCTTGTCGGTATATTTATAGGCATCGTTGGGGTTCTGCTGTATCTCCAGACAGGGAAACGCCACACCGGGTGAATATGCCAGGCTTAGGTCTGTCTGCGTGCGATATGCCTTTGTCGGCTTTACTTCAATTTTTCCGGGCCTCCCGTTCTCGTGATAGAAGAGAGCGGCTTCTTTTGAAATCTTTACCATAATTCTGTGTTTGATTTGTATATATATATATATAATGTATAGACAGATGAAAAAATACTCCTATTCAAAGAATGAGTGGCAAAGTTACTAAAAACCGATGGAAAAATAGTTCGTTTGTTTTGTATTTTTAGTAACTTTGTTGCAAGATATCGCCAAAATACATATCCATGCATTTTTTAAAACAAAATACCGAACATAAGCAGCAATTGAAGTCCAAGGTATTGGATGTAGCCAAACACCTATTCTTGAAGAAGGGGGTGAAGGCGGTCAAGATGGATGACATATCGGGTGTGCTGTCTATATCCAAACGCACGCTGTACGAAATATACGGAAACAAGGAGGACTTGCTGTTGGAAGTGCTGCATCTGATGCAGGAAGAATGTATGGAAAAGTTTTCGAAAGTGTGTAAAGAGAGCAACAACGTGATGGACGACTTCATCTCCTTTTGCAAGTTCCAGACGGAATTCATGAAAAGCCTGTCGCCTGCTTTCATCACCGACATACAGAAGTATCCCAAAGTGCACGAGTATATGAAAGCGCACAGCAACGAATCCAAGCAACATTCCATGTCCTTTTTCCGGCGTGGCGTGGAAGAAGGCTATTTCCTGCCTTTTCTGGATTACCGGCTTATCTGCGACATGCTGGAAATCCAGCGCCAGCACATCATTTCATCCCAGCTCTACTGCACGTATTCATTTGAGGAACTATTCTACAACCTCACCGTCACCGTGTTGCGCGGGTTCTGCACCACAAAAGGAATTGCGCAATTAGACTCCTTCATACATCAAAAATATCAGTAAGTCTAACTGCGCAATGGCTTATATTACACCTGCAATGGTTATTGATGCTGTTCTCTCAGCAGGTCATTGACGGTCTTCACCGGATTGAACGTAGAGAGCGGAACTTCCACAAACACTGTATTCCAGTCGCTCATCGCACCGTTCCACAAGCCGGGCAACTCCAGTGCCTTCAGTTCCCTGCCACTCTTGCTCTTGGAAGAGATGAAACCGGTTGACTTATCCACATACCTTGTAAGGTCGAACTTCTCACCCTTGCTGTCCTTTAAAGCACAAACCAAATCTACGGGATTGAAGTGGGTACCCTTGACAAACATATCCACATACTCTTGGTTGCTCTTGTCTATCTGGCTGCTTTCGAGTATCTGCGAACTCACGCTGCCGTCGCTGTTGTAGGTAAGGAACGGCCCTCCTCCCGGTTCGCCTACATTCTTCACAACGCCACAAACACGCATAGGCCTGTTGAGTTTGTTCTTCAGATAGATGACCAAGTCGGCATCCTCAAGGTTCTTGATATCCTCGTTCCGGCAGCAGAGGTCGCGCTGTACGAAACGGATAATCATCTCCAAGGCTTCATGACTGTAACTTCCGCTTTCCAACTGCTTTAGGTACTCGAATGCCTGCTTCTGCAAAGAAACGAGCACGCCGGCAAGCACCTTCTTGTATTTCACTGTATCATCCTTGATTCTGTCGGGCACCACATTGTCGATATTCTTTACAAACACGATATCGGCATCAATACTATTCAGATTGGCAATCAAGGCACCATGACCACCTGGTCTGAATACCAACCTGCCCTTGTCATCACGGAAAGGCGTGTTATCCACATTGGCAGCAATGGTGTCGGTGCAGGGCAACTGCTCAGACATGCTCACCTCGTACTTCACGCCAAACTCCTTTTCATAGACAGGGAGCACAGCCTTTATCTTGCTCTCGAAGAGGGCGCGATGCTCGTGGCTCACTGTAAAATGGATAGCTACCACCCCCTTGCTGCCTGCATACAGTGCGCCTTCTACCAGATGCTCTTCCACTGGTGTACGAGAGGTGCCTGTATAGGTATGGAACTCGAGAAGTCCCTTGGGCAACTGACCGTAGTTGAGTCCTTCCTCTCCAAGAAGATTCTTCACAACGGCTTTGTACTCGCCTTTCTGCACCAGTTCGTCAATGCCGCATCCCTGATTCTTCTGGCATACAGCATCCAACTGGCTGAAGAAAGCAAACTTGTGAATATTCTTGAAGAAATTCTTCTCAAAATCGGTCGCAGGCTCATCATATTCCGCATCAACAAAGGCAAACAGGTCTTTAAACATTCTGCTTGCCGCTCCCGATGCAGGAACAAATTTCACGATATCCTTGCCTTCTGACTTATAGTCCTCCCAAATTGAAATGTAATTGTCACATTCGGCATCGTCACACGACAATATACCATTACCGATTGCAGCCGCAGATTTCAACTTCAGGAAGGGGAATCCGTTTTTAAAATCTTCCAACTGGCTCTCTACCTGGGCAGCGGTAATCCCTTTGCTTTCAATCTGCTTTAAGTCATCTTGTGTAAACATAATATAATAAGATTTTGGTAAACGTTTTTCACTGCACAAATATATCATTTTTTTTGTTATCGACAAAATCAAATGGAAGTATTTTAAGTGATGATAAAAGTAACATGGTACAATTTGCAATTCCTGCCAAGTTATTTTTATACCATCACTAAAAAAAAATAGCGACTACCCCATATCGACGAAGCTGGCGATAATCCCAAATCGGTCTAATGACCAACTTGGGATGAAACTGCAAATTGTCCCAAAATTGCAGCAAAGTGGTCATATTGGTTTTGTGTCAATAATTCAAAAACAAGTCAAATATAAAAAAATTGATTGTAAAGGGGGAAACTAATGCAAATGGCAAGGCTTATTCAAAAAAAAAATGATTTACTTTGCAGAAAACATCTGTAAGTGTGACATGTCTATTTGATTAAGTATAGATGGAATCGTCAATGCTGACAATAGAGGCTTTTGCCCATTATATAAGGGGA
>JBJEKQ010000085.1:0-8223 GCA_051878715.1 Prevotella sp. | reverse complement strand
CTCCCTGGCAGCCCTGAACTGCCAATTCATTATCGACAAGTTGTCTTCTTCATCTGAAGAGGAATCTTCTCCTGTAAATCTCTCTATCGGTTCTTTCATCGTCCGTGACTGCAATCTGTCATACCACCGCTCGGACATGCCTGCTGTAAAGACATCGTTCGACAAGCACCATATCAGCCTGCAACACATCAGTGCACATCTCATTTTGGGCAAGCTTTCTCCAGACTCCGTTTCCCTCAGAGTAAAACGACTGACCTTCCAAGAGCAGGCAGGCTTTCAAATAGACAAACTATCGTTCTCGCTGAGGGCAAACAGGGAAGTCTGCACCATCAGCGACTTTATCCTGGCAATGCCACATTCCTTGTTGTCCATACCTCATTACAGTGCACACTACACACTGGAGCCCCAATACTCGTTGCTATCCGGCCAAGGGGTTTTCAATAAAGACTTCAAACATGAAGGCAGTATCTCCACTACCATCTCCACGAAAGACATCAGAGGGATTCTTCCGCCGGACATCCGTCTTCCAGAAGAGGAAACGGCATTCTCATGCAACATTTCAGGAGAATATAAAAGGTTAAATATCAGCAATTTCCTGTTATCTTCTAAAGAAACGGATTTATCTGTTGACATGGACATGGAAGCAGACTTTTCTTCGGAGCGTCCTCTATGGTCATGCAGGCTCAACAAGTTGTCGTGCACTCCCTCCTCCATACTCCACCTGTTGGGCGATGTCAAAGGAGAGCAAATGGAACCTTCTCCGGAATTGCAGAGTTTAGGCAACATCACCTGCAAGGGCATCGTGTACGCCACGCCCTCCCACTTGTTGGAAGCAGACATATCCACCTCCACATGCTTCGGCAACATCAAAACAGCTGTTTCCTACACCACTCAGCACCAACTGAGCGGAAGTATCAAAACAGAACTGAAGGAGTTAGGCAATCTCAACCCAAAAGCCTTGCAGCACATAGACAACCTTAGCTGCGAAGCAGACGTAAAGGGAGTATGGAAGCCCAACCAACCATTACGCCATCAGCATCTTACACTGAGGATAAACATTCCTGTCCTTCAGTATAAGGATTACACATACCGCAATATTGCCGTGAACGGAGAATTGAAAGACAAGGTATTATGTACTCGAATCGGACTGAGAGATGCCAACGCCGATGTTTCCCTGTCGGGCACGCTATCATTATTGCCTGACAGCAAGACATTCTCACTGCAAGGAAGCATTGATGCGCTTAGCCCCCAACAACTGAACCTAAGTTCAAAATGGCAGGATGCCGTTTTTGCTGCCGATGTGGATGTAACGTTCAAAGGCAACAGCATTGATGACATGACAGGACATGCAGAGATAAACGGATTCCGGATGAAGACAGCCGACACCACCTACATCGTTCGTCAACTGCGATGCATGGCACAACACTCCTCACAATCGGACAAAATCTCCATCAGCGGAGACTTCATCAATGCCTCACTTGTCGGCAAGTACAGACTGAGCACTGTGCCCGGACAACTTTGGGCACTCATCAGAGAGAAACTCTTTAAGCATGAAGGTGCTGACGACCGACAGAAGTTGTCAAACACACAAAACACATTTACTCTTGATGCCACAGTAACAGATGTTGCATGGGCCAAATACCTGCTTCTTCAACCTGTTGACATACAGCAACCCGTCCGACTGCACTGCGATGCCAACGACGCTTTGGGACTCATCTCACTCAATGCAGACCTTCCTGCTTTCAGCTGGAACGAAAAGGACTATAGGGAAGGCTCGTTGATACTTTTCAACAGACAAGACAAACTGTTTTATGATGCCAATATCATACGCATGGAAGAGGACAATGTGAGTACCAGATTCCATGGAAACGGCGCATTGTCAGAGGGAATATTGACCAATTCCTTCACATGGAACAGTAGCGATAGTTACAATAACCGTGGAGAGATTAACTTCACCTTGCAAGGAACACAAAACAATATCCTTGCCGATAAAGACTCTTGGGGTGCTTTGGTGCACATATTGCCCTCTGCCATACATATCAACGGCACACCATGGCAAGTCAATCCATCATCAATCTACTATACAAAAGACCACTTGTCTTTCCGGCAGTTCTCCATTCAAAACAAACACCAGTTCATCCATATCGACGGCACTGCCACCAATCATCCTGCCGACACCATCAAAGTAGGTTTCAGTGGTGTGGATGTCGGATACATATTGGACTTTGTCAATTTTCATGCAGTCGAATTTGACGGCAAGGCAGGAGGAGTGGCTTACCTGTCACAACCTTTCAGTCAACTGGATGCCAAAGCAACAGTGAAAGTAGATAGTTTCCTGTTCGAAAAGGGACGCATGGGTACTCTCAATGCACAAGTACACTGGGACAATGTCAAGAAGCGCATAGTCATTGATGCACTTGCTGATGACGGGCAGGATGCCATTACCGACATACAGGGATATGTAGCACCCGGTTCTCCCGGAGAAATCAATCTTGGCATTGAAGCAAAAGGCACCCACATTGATTTCCTCCATTCATTTACCTCCAGTTTTTTAGAATCGGTTGGCGGTCACTCTTACGGAAAACTGAATGTAGTAGGACCACTCAACGCTATCAATCTGGTGGGCAAGATAGCGGTCGAGGGTAGCGCCACTGTATCTTCCTTGGGATGCAGATACCACCTACTTGGCGACACCCTGTTTCTCAAGCCTGACACCATCATGCTGAATAACATCCGCATACGTGATGATTATGGACAATCGGGTACTATCAACGGGCATCTGTCCCATACCGACCTCACCCGACTACGCTATGACATGACGGTGAACGCCAACAACCTGATGGCATACAACTTCAACACATTCGGTGACAACACCTTTTACGGCAACGTGTATGTAGATGGATCCGCCCGCATCAGAGGATATAGCGGCTTTCTGCAAATTGATGTCGATGCTACTCCACGGGAAAAGACCTTCTTTGTATATAACACCAGCTCTCCCGAAATGACTTCATCACAGGACTTCATCACATGGAGAACAAAAACCGAAGGACCCACATACGACAAGCAGACGACCAACAATCAGTATAATGACGGACTGCACATCGACATCCACGATACACACGACGGCAATATTACAAACACGCTGGACGAAAAATCGGATGTATTCATCAACTTCATCATCAGGAGCAACCAGCGTGCGGAATTGCGCCTGCTGATGGATGCGAAAACAGGCGACTGTATCAGCCTGTGGGGCGACGGTATCATCCGAGCGTCATACCATAACAAGGGACCCTTCAACATGTATGGAACCTACGTAGTGAACAGAGGCACCTACAATATCACCATACAGGACATTCTGAAAAAAAACTTTGCCTTCACCCAAGGCGGTTCCATCATTTTCGGAGGTGACCCTTATGCTTCCCAACTACGCCTGCAAGCCATACACACTGTCAATGGAGTATCACTTACAGACCTAAACATGGGCAATAGCTTTTCCAATGGGAACACAACAAAGGTTTACTGTCTGATGAACATCAGCGGACAGGCACGGGCTCCACAGGTGGATTTTGACATTGACCTGCCTACTGTAAGCACAGATGAAAAGCAGATAATCAAGAACTTGCTCAACAGTGAGGAAGAGATGAACAGGCAAGTGGTGTATCTGCTGGGAATAGGTCGTTTCTATCCACCAACCAACAACAACGCATCCCTTGCCAACAACGACAGGCAGAGTCAGACTTCACTGGCAATGCAGAGCCTGTTGTCGGGCACCATCTCCACACAGATCAACCACATGCTCAACTCTGTCATCAAGAGCAATAACTGGAACATCGAAGCCAATATTTCTACCGGTGACGAGGGGTGGAACAATGCTGAATACGAAGGAATGCTCAGCGGAAGACTACTCAACAACCGTCTGCTCATCAACGGACAGTTCGGCTACCGTGACAATGCACGCACCGCTACCTCCGAGTTTATCGGTGACTTTGACGTGAGATACTTGCTAACCCCATCAGGAAACACTGCCATCAAGGTGTATAACCAGACAAACGACAGGTATTTTACCCGTTCCAGTCTGAATACACAAGGCATCGGATTGATTCTCAAAAAGGATTTCAGCAGTCTGAAAGAACTTTTCAGTTTCAAGAAAAAGAGCACTCAAAATACCAAGTAGTCCTTTCCGCACTCCACTCCAACCAAAAGCACCGGCAAAAAGGGAAGTTACATCTCATATAGTTCATCAAACACCTCCCGCAGTTTGATGGGGTTTTCTGTCAGTTCCCTTACTTTTTTCAGGTTCTTTTCATTCTCCGAGCCTCGAATCCACAGTTTCATATAACCGTGGCTCGAGTATTTCTCTTCAAGGTGCTCGCAAAAGCGCTTCCATTGCTGCTCCTTGTCCAATTCAGGATAATGCTCCTTGCCAAATTGAATGCAACGTAAAAAAACACTGCGAGGAGCCAAGTCCCTGTCCGCTTCAGCCACTATTTTTCCGTAAATGCTTCTCGGAGCATGCGAAGCAGATGCCCTGTGGTCCTCAACGGCCTCCTTCATGATATGGAGCTGCTCTTTGGAAAACCATTTTTTTAACCGAGCGTCCTGTTGTAGTATTCTCCCACCTGTGAGGTGGTGTATTGCCCTTGGTCCGGCAAGTCCCAAATCGTGGTATGCAGCCACCACATACACCATGTTAATATCCGCACCGGTGGTCTTGACCATCTGCAATGCACGCTTTATCACCCCTGTCACGTGAGCAATGTTATGGGCAGAATCAAAAGAGGCATATCGCGGAAGGATATTCTTCTCTACAAACTCCACTAAATCCAAATCGGGCGAATGAAGCATCATTGGGAATTATATTTTTTGCAAATTTACACATTATTGATTACTTTTGCAACGAAAAGCGGAAAAAACAAGAGTTACCAATGACCCATAGACAACCCCATATACAAACCAATTCCTTCAAAGCCTGGTGTATTGCTGCACGTCCTAAAACGCTTTCGGGTGCAGCGGTTCCAGTTATGATTGGTCTTGCCCACGCTTATGCTGATACAGCCGGAATGAATGCCTTCCAATGGTTGCCGGCCGTCCTTTGCATGCTTTTTGCGTTCGTCATGCAGATAAACGCCAATTTCATCAACGATTTCTTTGATTTCAAGAAAGGCATTGATGACACCAGCCAGCGACTGGGTCCGCGCAGGGCTTGTGCCCAACAATGGATTACACTTCATGCCATGAAACATGCCATTGCCAGCGTTACTTGTTTGGCATGTCTGTTAGGTTTGCCTCTCGTCTTCTATGGCGGCTTGTTTATGCTGCTGGTTGGCGCACTGTGTGTTCTCTTCTGTTTTCTATATACCACCCACCTGTCGGGCAAGGGACTTGGCGATGTGCTGGTACTGGTATTCTTTGGCATTGTGCCGGTATGCGCCACCTATTATATCCAGTGTCAACAACTGACATGGCAGGTATTCCTCTCTTCCATTGCCTGTGGCATGGTGATTGATACGCTACTGGTGGTCAACAACTACCGCGACCGCTTTACGGATTTGACACACCAGAAAATGACTCTCGTCATACGCATCGGAGAGAAACGTGCGCGTCTGTTGTATTTGTACCTGGGTGTTGTTGCCTGTACATTGGGCGTAATCCATTGTTTCCATGGACAGCCCTTGGCTTTTGTGCTTCCTTTGTTGTATCTGTTGATGCACACGTTCACCTATCTGCACATTCTGCGCATAGACAAAGGAAAGGCTCTCAACAAGTGTCTGGGACAAACGGCCCGCAATATGTTCATCTATGGCTTGCTGCTGTCCATAGCCCTTATTTTGTGAGGCAGATTACAAGTGACAGCAGCAAGGGAAACCATAAAAAAAGATACCTCAGTAGCTAAACGTAGGTATCTTCATAAAGATGGGTTTCAGAATATCTTTCTCGTCAGTCTCACGCTCAGCACAGGAAAGACAGAAAAAGCCTTGATAAGTTTTACGTAATCTCCTACTTTTCCGCGCACAGACTCCAAGTCAGACAAGTCCGTACCGTCGTGGGTAATGATTTTTGGCGTCCCCCCCCAGAACATCAGACCACAGTCAAAAGACAGACTATAAGTATCATCTTTTTTTGAAAGAGCTCCTCCATATCCGAATCCGATATATGGACGAAACTTATTGGTCTTCACATCCACCTTCACCATGTTGTTCTCATCCGGTTCCAGACGGTAGGGAGTTCCATCTTCATATGTACCGATGTGCACGCCCATCCGCCCGTAATACTGCATACTGTTATAGAGACTCTCATCCGCATAAAAATCATTACCGCCAAACGACATGTAAGGTTCCGGCACTGCAAAAGGATCGTTCATGGCAGCCAGTACCGACTCATACGACCTGCACACCCGTTCGTACATGCTGTTATACATTGAAACTGCAACCAGCGAAGTCATGTCTTCAGAAGCATTCCATGCCTTTGCCACAGTAGAGGCTCCATAATAAAAGCCCACCGTCACATGCCACTTCTTGCTTTTGAATGGAAAAATGTCAGCCATCAGCTTGAAGTTGTCAAAACGCGGTTCACCAATCATGTCTATCTGATTGTCCACTCTCTGACCCACAAAACTCTCCAGCATACCGGAAAGTCTGTCAAACTTGCTTTGCTGTTCCTCTGCGCTCTCCTGTTTGTCACCTACCTGTACACCAAAATGCATGGTATGGTTAAACCGGGGCATATAGGTAAAACCTGTTCGCAGCTGTACCCAGTTAGTTACAGGCATTGCCACATCCACGCCCACGCCCGTAGTTCCCATAGTGACTGACAATGAGAGATGGTTGAACAACTGTTTATCCTCTTGTACCGGCTTTACGGCAAAATTCTCCGTCATCGGAACAGTACTCACGACAGAATCCGCAACATTTACATTCTGTGCAGAAAGCTCTGTAAAAGGAAACAGTACAGTGACAAAAAGGATTTTAAGACTCATAACAAACCTTATTTGACAATCTTTTTCCCACCAATGATATAGATACCTCTTTTATTGGCTTTGAAATCGTTTCTATCCATTTTCACTCCCTGAAGGGTATAGATGCTGTTCTCTGCTTCTTCAGTACATGAAACCTGCCGGATACCAGTAACAACAAATCTTTCGTATTCCGCCTCGGTCATCAAGGAAAGTTCGTCCGTACAAGTGGCATCCACCCTCAGATAATGACTGTTTGCAGGAATAGTGGCAAGCCCTTCCTGTTTGACAAACCCGAGTTTGCCGTCTGCACACACACCAAGCACACGCATAGTCAGCGGGTCATACTCTACGTGATTGGTGTGATAGGCAGACTCGGCATAATCGAAATATACACCCGTCAGACGGTTGTCTGAAGGCTTTGCCATAGTACTCTCCACCAAATCCACCTTGTTGCCCGATGCCTCTGCCGACGGACATTCTATAATCAAAGGCGTGGCAGCCGGAACGATATCTCCTGTAAGTTCTTTGATGACAGCAATGCCGTACTTATTGTCGGTTTTGGAAACGTAATACATCTTCATACCCTCAGCTGCCCTAAAAGGGAACGAAGCATAGAAGGAGGAATAATGTTTTCCCTCTGCGGTAACGGCAGGTTTGATGCAAAAATAGTTTTCGCTGTCCTTGCTGACAGGAGTCACCACCCAGTTTTGCGCCCTCTTCTCGTTGGTATTGAGATAAGCAACGTCCCAGTCTCCTATCTCATCGCTCAGATACACGGCTACACCCGATTCCGTCTGGTATGCCTTATAGATACTTGGATACCCATTCAACTGTGCCAAGCGCAGGTAATAACCTATCATGGCATGTGCATCACATCCTTGTGCCTTCACATTATATTCATCATCCGAAACCTTTTCGATGTAAATCACTGATGCCGGATTTGACTCTATCTTATCCCAGGACCTGATGGAATTCAGTGCCAGCAAATCTACTGTTGTAGTAATCTTATCAGCTCCTTTGCTCTTATTGTCCACTACAACAATATATCTCTCTGTTGTGAAGTTCTTGACACGATAATACCCATTGGCTGCAATCTGAGCTATTGCAGGAACTACTGAGAAACACGTCAATAAAAATACTATAAAATTCTTCATGTTCAGCAAACAAATGAATGAGTGTTTATTTCCTTGTATGGAATACGAGAAATCGACTTCCATTATTATCATCCCACTCTGTGTAGAAACAATGGAAGTCGATTATGATTAGCG
>JBJEKQ010000084.1:0-35084 GCA_051878715.1 Prevotella sp. | reverse complement strand
TAAGCGGCTTGATACCTGGTATATTAAATACTGTGACAAAGCTTGGGTCTAACTCATGCCAAGGGAATGAGATGAGTCCGATGCCTGTCATCAACATCGCTACAGTACCCACTATGAGTCCGAAGAAAACACCTGTCAGAGGCAGCAGCAGGAAGAAGAGAAAGACGATGAGTATGAGTTTGAGACATCCGCCACCTCTACTGTTTCTGCTGCAGTCTGTGTCTTTTTCGCCTTGCTCAGCCTCGTCCATGATTTGTTTCTTGATATTCTCGGCATTCACCTCTTCGCCTCTCATCCTGAGCCAGTCTTCGTGTGTCTTTGCCTCAGGTATTATCACCCACAGCGCCACATAGATACCCGGCAAAAGGAAAAAGGCAAAATCAGCCCATATGAAAATCAGGAAGATGAGCAGGGTAGCCAGTCGCCATATAGTCACCTCATAGCCTCCGAAATATTCTGCCAGTCCCGAGCATACGCCGCCCAGCACCTTGTCCTTGCCATTGCGGTACAGCCTGCGTGATTTCACAGATGCCTTGATGCGCTCAATGGTAGTCATTCCCTCATAGTCCAAACCCTTTTGGTCGGAGTGTCCCGAAGAAGTGGTTCCCTCTGTATTGGTCTGAACGTCTCCATTGGCATCTATCTCTGCGGCATTGCCTATCTTGTCAATGATGGTTCTGACTGTTTCGATGCTCACTGCCTGCATGCCTTTTTCTTTCTCTTCCCAAAGGAGTTCTGCCACCCGGTGCTCTATGTCATCGGCAATCTCTTCGCCGCCTTCCTTACTGCCGAAATACTTTTTCATGCCATTGATATAATTGTCGAGCAATTGGTATGCGTCTTCGTCTATGGCATATATAGTGCCGAAGATATTTATTGATATATTCTTTTTCATCATGGTATCTGTTAGCAATTTGTCTTGTTGTGTAAGTTGTTTTGTGTATAATCTCTTATTGGTTTGTCTGATTGTGATTTGTCGTTTTGTACGTCAGTATGAATGATGTAAGTTATCATCCGTTTTGTCCTTGAAGAATCTTAACTGTCAGTGAGAGGTCTTGCCAACTGGCGTCCAACTGTTCCAGGAGTTCCATACCATCGTCGGTGAGTGCGTAATACTTCCTTGGCGGTCCCTGAGTGCTCTCCTGCCATTCATATTTCAGCAGGGCATCCTTCTTCAGTCTGTTGAGCAACGGATAGAGGGTACCTTCCACAACTATCATGTTTGCATCCTTGAGTCGTGTGATGATGTCCGCAGCATAGAGGGGTTGGTGTCTCAGCAGCAGCATCACGCAGTATTCAAGCATGCCTTTGCGCATCTGTGATTTTGAGTTTTCTACGTTTGCCATGTCTATAACTGTCTGTTGTTTATTATTTGTTGTTACTGTTTTTAATACATCTGTTATTTCGTCTTTCAAGTTACCATGTTATACATAGTACCTTTGTTTACGATGCAAAAATATGCTTTATCTGGTACATTGCGATACAAGGTACTAATCAATTAACTTATTTTACAGCTATAAGTGTCTGCATTAACACTTGTTTGCTGTTTCCAGCTAATTCTGACATTATCAGAACGAGAATCAGAGTTATTATAAAACTTTTGTAACAGGCAACTCTATTCTGCGGGCAAAAACGTCCCTAAAAAAACGAAGGTACCTTCGATGGCTCATGAAGGTATCTTCGTTGGCTCATGAAGGTACCTTCGTTGGCTCATGAAGGTACCTTCGTTTTTTACGGCATTTTTTTCGTCAATATACTCGTCTCCTGCATCTCATTTCCCGAACTTCTCCTCCCTGTGCACAAAGTCCTTGACGGTGCCAGTCTTGGAGGAGAAGCTGATGCCGACCTTGTAAACCTTGCGGGGGTCGGCAGCGTATGGCTGGGCATATCCCTTAGCGTCAATCTGCTTGATGGCAGTCCTGCCCGTGGAGTTGAGCTTGAACTCGAAGATATAGACATAGTCGGGGCACTCTACCACGCAGTCGATGCGTCCCTGGCTCGTCTCCTTCTCTATGTAGGTGCTGTACTTGCCGAGCATCTGCATGATGAGGTAGAAGGTGTACTGGAAATAGCGCTCGCACTCTCTCGCGTTCTCCTTGCGCTGGAAACGGTAGGAGATGCCCGAGAGAAGGGACTTGAGCTGGAGGTGGAAGGCAGGGAGGTCGCCAGCTTCGAGCGCGTCTGTCACATCCAACAGCCATGAACTCGGCTGGGCGCTGTCAGTGAAATAGTCGGAGGACAGGAGTGCTATTGTGCCAGAGCGCACCTCCTCGTTGGGGAAGTCGAGGAGGTAGGTGTTGCGCCTCATGTCATAGCCCTTGATGGTCAGGTAGCCGCTCTGGTAGAGCATGGGCAGAGGCTTCTGGTTCGTCGCCTTGTAGTCCACAAACTCTGCTGTGGGATAGTACTTTCCAGCCAGCTCGTTGATGTTCTCGTTGCAATCCTTCATGAGGCGCATGAGGTAGGTAGGTGTGCCTGTCTTGAACCAGTAGTCGTCAAACTTCATAGAGTCGAAGGTGTTGAGGATGCTGAACGGGTTGAAGATGTCCACAAAAGACTCGCTGAAATGATAGCCGTCGTATTTTCGCTTTAGCATGGCGACCATCTCCTCCTCGCCGACTCCATACTTCTCGGCAAGCTGTACGATGGGCTGGTGGAAGATGCTGAGCATCTCGTCTTTTGTGATGCCGCACAGTGCGTCATACCTCGCATCGAGGCTGATGTCCTTGGGCTGGTTGAATCCGCTGAAGACGCTGACCTGTGAGAACTTGGTCACGCCTGTCATAAGGACAAAATGAAGATGCTTGTCAGCAGACTTGAACACGCTGTAGAATCCTTTGAGGATATTGCGGTTGTGGTCTTCAAGGGTCTTTATCTCACCCTGAACGACAGGCGCAGGCTGATTTGTGTCCATCACATCCAGCAGGGGCTTGTCATACTCATCCACCAGCACCACCGCCCGCCTGCCGGTCTGAGTGTACGCCTGTTCGAAGACATATTCAAGGCGGTCGCCAAGAGTGGTGGCAAACGGGCTCTTGCCATACTTTCCCTCACCTGTGGCAACAAAAGACTCAAGCGCATTGTCAAGCTCATAAGGTGTGGTGAACACCTTGCCATTGAAATCCAAGTGGAACACAGGGTACTCCATCCAGTCCTTCTCCAGCCTGTCGATGGCGAGACCGCGGAAGAGTTCCTTGCGCCCGAGGAAATAGTTTTCCAGGGTGGACACAAGCAGGCTCTTGCCGAAGCGGCGAGGGCGGCTGAGGAAGTATATCTTGCCTTCCGTGACTAATTTGTATATCATTGCAGTCTTGTCCGCATAGACATAACCACCTGCAATGATTTGCTCAAAGCTCTGTATTCCGATGGGGTATTTCATAAGGCAGACCTGATTTTATGCACAAAGATAGTGCAAATCGAATACAATGCAAAATATAAGTCACGAAACTTATATTTTGCATTGTTGAGATGCCGCCTATCTTATCTAAAGATAGTGCAAATCGGACACAACACAAAATATAAGTAGCGAAACTTATTTAAGTACCTGGACAGCAAAATTATCTGCAACGGGCAATGCAGGTATCTGCGTTTTTTACAGCATTTTTTTCGATGGTTTGACACGATTGATTATCCTTTATTGCTCTAAATCTGAAGGCAGTCGTCCACTAAGTCTGATAAGTTCGTCCCTGTATTGTGCCGCCTGGATAAAGTCAAGATTCTTGGCGGCTTCCTTCATGAGTCTGGTAGTACGGTCTATGGCGGCTCTTATCTGCTCAGTGGTCATGTACTCAACAAGCGGTTCCGCAGCCATTGATTTCTCTTCAGAGGGCAATGCGTATTGCGGAACCTCTTTTGAGGAATTCTCAGAAAGAGACGAGAGTATGTTGCTTTTCGTGGATATGGAGGAGAGGGGCGCGTCAATGCCGGCGGTCCTTTTCACCTGCGTTGGAATAATGTGATGTGCCTCATTGTAAGCCAACTGTTTCTCGCGCCGCCTGTTTGTCTCGTCAATGGTCAACTGCATGGAAGCGGTAATGGTGTCTGCATACATGATGACCATTCCGTTCAGGTTTCTGGCTGCTCGTCCCGCCGTTTGGGTCAGGCTTCTGTGACTGCGCAAAAAGCCCTCCTTGTCAGCATCCAGTATGGCTACCAGCGAGACCTCGGGCAAATCCAATCCCTCGCGCAGCAGGTTCACTCCAACCAGCACATTGTATTTGCCATTCCTCAAATCATCCAATATCTGCACCCTTTCCAATGTGGCGACATCACTATGGATATATGCCGTACTGATATTACAACCCAGCAGATATTCCGTGAGTTCCTCCGCCATGCGTTTTGTCAGCGTAGTCACAAGTACGCGTTCGTCCTTCTCCTGACGAATGCGAATCTCCTCTGTCAGGTCATCAATCTGATTCTCGCTGGGCCTTACGGATATGACAGGGTCCAGCAATCCCGTAGGACGAATGACCTGCTCCACCACAACACCTTCCGCCTCATTCAGTTCAAAGTCAGCAGGTGTGGCAGACACGTAAATGACCTGATTCGTCATCTGCCGGAACTCCTCAAAGGTGAGTGGCCTGTTGTCAAAAGCAGCGGGAAGCCTGAAACCATATTCCACCAGATTGCTCTTTCTGGCTCTGTCGCCGCCATACATCGCACTAATCTGAGGCACGCTGACATGGCTCTCGTCAATAATCATCAAATAGTCGTCAGGGAAAAAGTCCAACAGACAGTAAGGGCGTTCACCGGGCTTTCTTCCGTCAAAATACCTTGAATAGTTTTCAATGCCGGAGCAATGCCCTAATTCCTTGAGCATCTCCATGTCATATTCCACCCGCTCTTTGATTCTTGCGGCACGCTCGTCTTCACCGCGTTCCTGGAAATAGGCAATCTGTGCCACCAGGTCGTCCTGTATCTGCCTGATGGCAAGATTCGTCTGCTCTTGCGTTGTCATGAAAAGATTTGCAGGATAGAGCCGGTAATCATTGTACGAACTCACTCTCTGCATCGTTTCCGCATCTATCTCTTCTATCGTATCTATCTCGTCATCCCAGAACGTGATGCGCAAGATGATGCCTTCGTTGTAGGCGACAGCCACATCGACAGTATCGCCCTTTACGCGGAAGCACCCTCGTTTCAGTTCTATATCATTACGCAGGTACAGTGACTGCACCAACTTTCTCAGCAGCATATTCCTTCCTATGTTCTGCCCGCAGCGAAGTTCTATGACGTTTTCAGCCATCGCCACAGGACTCCCCATACCGTAAATGCAACTTACAGAAGAGACGACCACCACATCGCGCCTGCCCGAGAGCAGTGATGAAACGGCACGCAACCGCAGTTTGTCTATCTCTTCGTTGATAGCCAAATCCTTCTCGATATAAGTGTCTGTAGTGGGCAGGTATGCTTCGGGCTGATAATAGTCATAATAACTAACATAATACTCCACTGCATTTCCAGGAAAGAACGAGCACATCTCTTCATACAGCTGTGCCGCAAGGGTCTTGTTGTGACTCAGGATAAGGGTAGGCTTGCCAATGTTCTGTATCACATTTGCCATGGTGAAGGTCTTTCCGGAGCCGGTGACTCCCAATAAGACCTGCGACTTGTCTCCACGTAACAACCCCTCTGTCAGTTTTTCAATGGCTTGCGGCTGATCGCCTGTAGGAGAGAAAAGAGAAGATAACTGATAAGCACTCATTATCTCAAGACATGATAGGAATAGACCTGAATAGATGGGAGAGAACAGGGAAGGGGCGTATATTCAAAAATCAGAGTGAGGATACACTTACATACCCTCACTCCGATAAATATACATCCGTCAAGGACTTGATTAAAGGATGGTTTTAACGGCTTCCAACATACCTTTTTCCTGGATGAGGTCAACGTATGTTTTAACCAGAGCGTTAAGACCCTTGATTTCATTGAGGTTTTCTGACCAGATGAATTCTGCACCAAGTACACCGTCAACCAGTTTCTGTGTGTCATTGGCTGCCCACAGGTTCTTCAGCAAATCCATGATTTCCTGAGCGTCGTTGGGAACAATCTCCACACCGTCTTCGCGCTTGCCGCCCTTGTAGTAGGTGATGATGGCAGCCAGACCGAATACCAAACCGGCAGGCAGTTCACCCTTGCGCTCCAGATAAGTCTTCACTCCTGGTAAGTCACGTGCACAGAACTTGGGGAAGGAGTTCAGCATGATGCTGGTAACCTGATGATCCACGTAGGGGTTGTCGAAGCGCTCCAACACGTCATGTGCAAACTTCTCCAGCTCGTCCATAGGGAGGTCGAGCGTCTGCATCAACTCTTCGAACTGCACCTTGTGGATATACTTGCTGATTACTTCGTGATGGCAGGCATCTCTTACGATGTTTACGCCACTCAGGAATGCTACAGGTGACAGCACGGTATGAGGACCATTCAGCAAGGTAACCTTGCGCTTGTGGTAGGGTTCCTCGGAGGGAACGAAGAGAACGTGCAATCCTGCCTTGTCTGCGGGGAACTCGTTTGCCACCTCTTTGGGTGCCTCAATAACCCACAGATGGAAAGTCTCAGCCTGTACGACCAAGTTGTCACGATAGCTGATCTTCTCCTGGATTTCTGCAATCTCTTTTCTGGGAAAGCCGGGAACGATACGGTCAACCAAGGTGGCATATACACCGCAACTGTTCTCGAACCAAGCCTTGAATTCTGCGGGCAACTGCCACAATTCGATATACTTGTAGATGCACTCCTTCAGCACATGTCCATTCAGGAAAATAAGCTCGCAGGGGAAGATAATCAAGCCCTTGGAGGGATCTCCGTTGAATGTCTGCCAACGACGATACAGCAACTGCACCAATTTTCCGGGATAGGAAGAGGCAGGAGCGTCGGTGAGCTTACATTCAGGATCGAAAGCGATACCGGCCTCAGTAGTGTTTGAGATGACAAATCTGATTTCGGGCTGGTCAGCCAAAGCCATGAATGCCTGGTTCTGGGTGTAGGGGTTCAATGCACGGCTGATGACGTCAATTCTTTCAAGAGTGTTCACGGGTTGACCGTTTTCACGTCCTTGAAGGTTTACATGATACAGACAGTCCTGACCATTCAGCCAATCTACCATACCACGCTCAATAGGCTGTACAACCACAACAGAACCATTGAAGTCTGTTTTCTGGTTCATGTTCCAGATAATCCAATCAACAAAAGCACGAAGGAAATTACCTTCACCAAACTGGATTATTTTCTCCGGCATAACGCTCTTTGGAGCAAAGTGTTTGTTTAACGGTTTCATAATAAATATGTGTTAGTCTATAAATGATTTGTTTCGTACTTGCAAAGATAAACTTTTCCGTTGTAATAACAATAAAATAAGGGACAAAAAATACGTTACCGTTTACGATTTCTCATGGTTCCCATGAAGAAGCAAATGGCAAGATTATTGAATGTTTGGTTCTTCAAGTCCCAATCCCTTTTTCTTGTCAACCACTTTCAACACCACACCTATGGCAAGAGCGGCAACTCCCAATCCTGCAAGCATTATCAACGGAGCAGTATAGTCAAGTTGGGTGGCATCTTCAACTCCGGGGTTGGTAACGGTAAGCACCTTGCCGATAAGCAGAGGGAAGAGCCACAAACCGATGTTCTGGATCCAGAATATCAGGGCGTAGGCAGAGCCGATAACCTTGGCATCCACGAGTTTGGGAACACTGGGCCACAAAGAGGCTGGAACCAAGGAGAACGATGCACCTAAGATGAGGATGGTAAGGTATGCCACAACGACACCGCCCACCTGACTGCCCTTGAACAGAGGAAGGACAAAGGCAAAAGTGAGATGGCAGGCTATCAGCAGGAGTGAGCCAAGTACCAGCATACTGGCTGCCTTGCCCTTATGGTCAACATATTTTCCCAAAACGGGGGTGATGCCCACTGCCAGCAACGGGAACACGGCAAATATGGATTCTGCCGACTGCCTCATATATCCCATGTAGCAATAAGAAACCAAGGCAACTACCGAGATGGCAAGCATGGAATACTTTGTCTTCTTTTCTTTCATAAAATTGAAGGTGAAAGCCGTGGCTGCCACCACCAACATGATGATGTACTGGAGATAGATAATCGTCTGTGAAGCCCAGATGGATGTTTCCGGTACCTCGCTGAAGGTAAGGTTACACTGCAGCATGTTGACCGCATATTTCTGGAAGGGGAATATGGCAGAATAATACAGTACGCAGAGTAGAGATACAAGCCAAAAGCCCATGGAAGTGAGAATCTGTCCAAGGTCGGAAATCTTGAAGGGGTCATCCTTCTCTTCTGCTTCACCCGTCTGTTCGTCCAGGCGTTTGTCCATAAAGAAATATACCACCAGCATGATGAGGGCGATACACAGCAGCACCACACCAAAAGCCACCGAACGGGAAACATCAATGTCACCTCCCAACTTGGCAAAGAACGGAGAGAAAATCATACAGGTAGCCACTCCCAGACGTGCCAAAGCCATCTCTGACCCCATTGCCAGTGCCATCTCACGGCCCTTGAACCATTTCACGATACCACGGCTTACGGTGATACCACCCATTTCAGCACCACATCCGAACAGCATGAAGCCCAATGCAGCCAACTTGGCAGAGGCTGGCATCCCCTCATAGAAAGGAGACACGCCTAATTGCTCGAATACCGGAATATGATTCAGATAATCGGTAAACCAAACCTCAAGCGAACTGCCGATAAAGCTTTCGCTCACCGCATACCATTTGATGAGGGCTCCCGCAAGCATCACGCCGCCGGAGAGAAGTGCCGTAAAGCGCACTCCCATCTTGTCCAGTATGATACCTGCAAAAATGAGGAAAAAGACAAAAACATTCAGGAATGTCTCAGAGCCTTGCATGGTACCAAAGGCATCCGAATCCCAGCATCTCTCACTTTGCATCAAATCCTTGATAGGTGAAAGGATATCCATGAAGATGTAGGCGCAAAACATGGCAAGCGCCAAAAGTAACAGAGCGGTCCAGCGTAGGGCTGCCGAATCTCGTAACGTTGTAGTAGGTTTCATTTTAATCGTGTGTTATAGTTTGTATCAAAAAAAGCAATAACAAAGGGGGCGCTCTCAGGTAAGATGCGCCCCACAATCATCTGTTTTTATCTGTTCATATTCTCCCTGCGTTTCCTCAGTTCTTCTGCCTCTTTCTGCATCGCCTCCAGTCGGGCGGCAAGTCCGCTCATCTTTTTGGGATTGTTCTTGTTTTCCTTGTATTTGGCTTCAAGGATTTCCAGCAACTTCTTGTCATTGGTCGTCTTGCGCAACAGCCACATAATGGCTGCACTGAAAAACAGTGAAATGAAATAGTAGAAATTCAATCCAGAAGAATAGTCATTGAACATGAAGAAGAACATCAGAGGCATGAGATACATCATCCATTGCATCATCTTCAACTGCTCGGCTTGCTGACCCACCATCTGGTCCTTTTGCTGACGCATGGTGATGATAGAATACAGGATATTGGAGATACAGAAAAGGATACAGGTCAGACTCAAGTGGTCTCCAATGAGCCAAAGATTTGTGTTCCACTCGATAATCGGGTCATACGTGGAAAGGTCGTCAATCCACAGGAAGCTCTGACCGCGCAACTGTATGGCATTGGGCACAAAATTGAACATGGCAATCCAGATAGGCATCTGAATGAGCATGGGCAAACAACCGCTCAATGGACTTACGCCATATTGGGAATACATACGCATCATGGCCTGTTGCTTCATCATCTGGTCTTCAGGCTTGTTGTATTCCTTGGTGGCTTCCTCTATTTTGGGTTTCAGCACCCTCATCTTGGCGGAATTAAGATAGGTCTTCTTGACAAGAGGGTAGGTGATGGCCTTGAGCAACAGGGTAATGAGTATGAGTACAATACCCATGTTGAATCCAAAGCCTGTGAGCCAGTCAAACACGTACAGGGTGAACCAACGGTTGATGATGCGGAACAGGGGCCATCCTAAATATACCAGTTGCTGCAATTCCAGGTCCTTGCCGAATGTGCTCTGGTCCTCTATATCCTGCAGAAGTCTGAAATCGTTGGGACCGATATACAGTTCAAACTCGGATGCTTTCTGACCGGTAGGGTCAAAGGCTGTTTTCAGTTTTGCCTGATACTGCTTCAAGTAAGTAACCTCATTCTTTTCTGTTTCGTGTGCAGGCTTTTCTTCAGGAATACTCGACAACAGCGCCTGAGCGGAAAAATCGTCCTTGCTTATCAGTACGGCACTGAAGAACTGATTCTTGAAGGCCACCCAGTCCAAACGATTCTCTATCGCCTCGTCAATGGTAGAACTCGTTTCGCTCAGATAGTCGGTAGAACCGTCTTTTTCCTTGTATGTAAGTGTGGCATACCTGTTCTCGAACATAAAGCCACGCTCCTGCTGTCTGCAATGTTCACGCCATTCGACGCCCATCTCGCGATAGTCAGGAGCGAAGATGCCGCTAAGTGAGTTTACCTGCAGTGAAAGGTGGACAAGATAGTCCTTGCCTAATACATATTTCAATACCAGAGAACCGCCATTTGCTGCCGTTGCCGTAAACGTGACGGTACTATCTGTTACCTCCGAGGGTTCAAAATACATCTGGGCGGTAGAAATATTGGTTGTCTTGCCTGCAAGCAGGAAATTCAGTTCCTGTTCATTGCCTTCAAAAAGCGTGACACCCTTCTCCTTATGTTGGTTTTCAAAATGAAGTAGTTTTACCTTTTTCGGAGCAGCTCCCAGAGTGCTTAATGACAGTTCTATCTTGTCATTTTTAAGGACAACAGCCTGTTCTTTGCCTTTGAATGACTTATAAAACAAGGCGGTGCTATCTTCTGCCATTGCCTGAAGGGCTGCAGCCTTTTGAGTGGCATCAGCAATTTCCTGTTCCGTTTTTGCCTCCGACTTTTTAGCCTGCATCAACGAGTCTTGAATTCTTTGCGCTTCAATTTGCTCTGATGACGGTTGCTGCATGATGCTAAATCCGATAAGGACAAGAGCCATCAATGCAAAACCAATGAGGGTGTTTTTATTCATTTCTTTTTATGTTTAATAACTGTTTTGATAAAGTCAAGGAATAGGGGATGGGGATTCAGCACGGTACTCTGGTATTCCGGATGGAACTGGGTGCCGATATACCACTTCAGTCCAGGAATCTCTACTATTTCCACGAGGTTGCTCTCTGGATTGTGTCCCACGCAATTCATGCCGTTTCTTTCGTATTCAGTCTGATAGTCGCTATTGAACTCATAGCGGTGGCGGTGGCGTTCCTGTATATGTTCCTTCTGATAGATATTGAAGACTCTTGAACCTTGTTTCAACACACATTCATACGCGCCTAAACGCATGGTACCACCCATGTCCGTAATGTTTTTCTGGTCTTCCATGATATCTATCACGTTATGGGTGGTCTTTTCATCTATCTCCCGGCTGTTGGCATCGGCATATCCCAACACGTTTCTGGCAAACTCTATGACCATCATCTGCATGCCGAGACAGATGCCGAAGGTGGGGATGTCGTGGGTCCGGGTATAATGGGCGGCTATTATCTTGCCTTCAATACCGCGCTGACCAAATCCAGGGCATACGACAATACCATCCACGCCTGAAAGCATCTCCCCAACGTTGCCTTCAGTAATCTTTTCAGAATTGATATATTTTATAACTGTTTTCTTGTCATTATAAGTACCTGCCTGATAGAGACTTTCGCGAATACTCTTATAGGCATCCTGCAAGTCATATTTACCAACCAGTCCGATAATCACTTCCTCAGTAGCATTCTTCCTGCGCTCAAGGAAACTCTTCCAAGGACCCAATGAGGGCGTTTCTCCGATAGGCATGCCCAGCTTTCTGAGTATGGCAGTGTCCAATCCCTGTGCCTGCATGTTTACAGGCACCTCATAGATGGAAGGAAGGTCTTCGCTCTGAACCACACAGTCTATATCCACATTGCAGAAAGACGCCACTTTCTTCAATATGTTTTCGTCAAGATGCTTCTCTGTCCTCAGCACCAGTATGTCAGGCTGAATACCGACACTCTGCAACTCTTTCACGGAATGCTGTGTAGGCTTGGTCTTCAACTCTCCGGCTGCCTTGAGGTACGGGACATAGGTAAGATGGACACACACGGCATTGTTGCCCAGTTCCCATTTCATCTGACGGATGGCCTCCATATATGGCATACTCTCGATATCACCAATGGTTCCGCCAATCTCGGTAATCACAAAATCATAATGATATTTCTCTCCGAGCAACTTGATGTTGCGCTTGATTTCGTTAGTAATATGAGGTACCACCTGGATTGTTTTCCCCAAATAGTCGCCTCTCCGTTCCTTGTCAATGACCGCCTTGTAGATGCGCCCTGTAGTAAGTGAATTGGAACGTGTGGTCTGGATGCCTGTGAAGCGCTCGTAATGCCCCAAATCCAAATCGGTTTCCATACCATCCACAGTAACATAGCATTCTCCGTGCTCGTAGGGATTCAGTGTGCCTGGATCGATGTTGATATACGGATCAAACTTCTGGATTGTAATGTTATATCCTCTTGCCTGCAACAGCTTGCCTATGGAAGAAGATATAATCCCCTTGCCCAGCGATGAAACCACACCGCCTGTAACGAAGATATATTTTGTTTCTGCCACAATTGAAATATTTTAAATAACCTAACTCAAATTTGAAAAAAATATGTCGCAAAGTTACAAATAAATGGTGAAATTCATTATTGAAAACATAAAAAATATACCAAAAATAAGTACCTTTGTACCCATGTGTATGCTATTTGACAAACAACACCCAGCTTATCTGCTCGGATTTATCTTGCTTTTTTTGGGTGCCCAAACAGTCTTGGGTGCCCGGCAGACAACGAATAAACGTGATTCGCTGAAGATTTTCCATTCTTACCTTGACTCTCTGCAAAATGCAAAGTCGAGAGTGTTTGTCGTGAATAAGGAAGAGATGAGTGCAACACCGTCACAGCAGGAATATGATGAAAAATTCTATAAGCTGTTCCTCCCGCTGACCTTTTACCATGCGCCTGCCATACACCGGCTGTACATTTCTTATTCCTCCGGACTGGAGAGCCGTGAAGACATGGCACAAACCATGGTTGATGATATTCTGACACAGACCTATCTGAAAAATCCGGATTATGTATCAAACAGCGAGAGGAACTTAAAAAGGGCTGGAGCGATAAGAAGAAATGAGACTCAACCGACGAAGCCTAACATCAAACTTACGGAGCGTGTAGCCCCTCAGCCAGAGGAAATTGAAGACATTCCGATGGGTATTCTGATAAAAAAGCCCAATTTCTGGACTTTCTCCGGAGATTCCAGACTCCAGTTCCTGCAGAATTACATCTCCGACAACTGGTACAAAGGCGGCGAGAGCAACTATTCAATGGTAGGCAATGTGACCCTGGAGGCAAATTACAACAACAAAAGCAAGTTCAAATGGGACAACAAGCTGGAACTGAAGTTGGGATTCAAGAATTCTAAAGAAGATACCCTGCATAAGTTCAAGACCAATAACGACCTCATTCGTTATACGGGAAAGGTGGGATTGCAAGCCACCAAAAACTGGTACTATTCACTCCAATTCCTTGCTTATACACAGTTTGCACAGGGATTGAAGAGCAATGACCCAAAAGTCTATTCTGATTTCATGTCGCCATTGGACCTTAACCTTGGTTTGGGTATGGACTATTCTGTCAATACGAACAACAACAGGCTGAAAGGCAGTGTCAACCTTTCCGTATTGTCTTTCCACTTCAGATATGTGGATAGAAAGAATCTGGCATCAAGGCACGGAATAATCGGCGATCACCATACGTTGGAAGAATTCGGTTCCCAAATCACGGCATCACTCACATGGGACATTTGCGACCAAGTGAAATGGAACACGCGGTATTATATGTACACCACCTACAAGAATGTGCTGATGGAATGGGAAAACACTATCTCATTACAGGTAAGCAAATACATCAGTGCCAATATATTCCTATATCCGCGCTTTGATGATTCTACCAAAAGGGATGAAGATTATGGCTACTTCCAATTCAACGAATACAGTTCCTTGGGATTCGCATATACATTTTAGCTGGATGCAGCAGATATTATCTAAGGCGAATTTATAGGACTCACCTTTAGAATTTCCTTTGTTCCGACGGATGAACCAAACATCCCGCCAGTCTGTCCGGCAGCCCTGGTCAGCGCAGCAGGTGGCTGGTGGCAAAGATGTAGGAGAAACGGCACTTATCAAACAGCTTTGCGATGCAGAGGCATCCGAGAATGCTGAGAATAACGGTAAAAAGATAATAGCTGATGCCGGTACTGTCAAAGCCGAAACAGACTAAATAGAATTTGGATGCCATGGTAAACAGAGGATGGAACAGATAGATTGGCAATGTGTTCCTGCCCACATATCCCATCGCCTTCTCCCATGAAGGGGGCAGATAACGGTAACACCAGGACAGGAAACTGAAGAGAAAGAAAGGCAACACCACACACAACCACTTATTCCACAGGGACTGCTGGCAGAGCAACAGGAGGAAAGGCAGCAAGGCAAATGGAGTGGGGAGGAACGCCTTTTGGAAGTCTGTTTTGTTCTGGCGCAACACGACACCTATGAAATACAACGTTGCATCGCCATACCCCGGAAGAGGAAGCAGATAGGACAAGAGATAAATGACGGCGGCAAACAAGGAGAGCCGCGAGGCCAAGGACAGTCTTCTGCCCAACGTAAACACGGCATAATAAGCCGTTCCATAGACAATCATGTCGTAAAGGAACCAATACGGACCTATGGAAGAAACGAAGATTCTGTCAATGATGGCAGGCACGCTCAGCTCTTCCAATCCGTCTCTCACTGGCAGATACACAGACATGACGGAAAAGACTGTCACCATCAGCATGTAGGGCACGAAGATGCGGGCAATATACTTGGCAAAGTCTGCAAGCGACTTCTCTATATTCACCAAAAAGCCTGTTATCAACAGAAATGCAGGCATGAAGAATGTGAACAGCGAAGCCTTCAACTGTGGATACACATTGCCGAAATATACTATATGTACCAGTATCACAATGGCTATCAGCACACACCGGATGAAATCTATTTCGTTATAAGTTTTCTTCATAATTATCCAATGATATTTTTTTGTTTTTCAAAATTTTGTCGTACCTTTGCAGCGTTTAAAGGAAAGTTGGCAGAGTGACCGAATGCGCTGGACTCGAAATCCGGTATACTCTTTTAGGGTATCGGGGGTTTGAATCCCTCACTTTCCGCTTCGACTGGTGTACGTTGCAAGTCACCATGTTCGTTTCAAGCCGATATGGCTCAGTTGGTAGAGCAATTCATTCGTAATGAATAGGTCCCCGGTTCGAGCCCGGGTATCGGCTCACGAAGTTCAGAAGTGCCTGTGCGGAATTAGCTCAGTTGGTAGAGCACAACTTTCCCAAAGTTGGGGTCGCGAGTTCGAGCCTCGTATTCCGCTCCCGCAGGTTTGCTTCTGGCTTTTGTTTTTTCATCCCTCTATCTTGCTCTTCAGATATTGTCCTGTAACGCTCTTTTCGCATGCACATATCTGTTCGGGAGTACCGGTGGCAACGACCTCACCACCTTTTTCTCCGCCTTCGGGTCCCATGTCTATCACATAGTCCGCGCATTTTATCACATCAAGATGATGCTCTATCACTATCACGGTATGCCCGTGTTCGATAAGCGTATTGAACGAGTTGAGCAGCTTCTGGATGTCGTGCAGGTGCAGTCCGGTAGTAGGCTCGTCAAAGACGAACAACGTGGGTGTCTGTTTTTCCTGGGAAATATAGTACGCCAGTTTGACACGCTGGTTTTCTCCGCCCGACAAGGTGGAGGAGGACTGACCCAGTTTGACATAGCCCAAACCCACGTTCTCCAGCACCTGCAACTTGTCGGCAATGTGCGGCTGGTCATTGGTCCGGAAAAATGCCATGGCTTCACTGACAGACATTTCAAGAACGTCGCTGATGTTCTTGCCTGCAAACTTCACCTCAAGGATATCCTGCTTAAAACGTTTGCCATGACAGCATTGGCACTCCAGAGTGATGTCTGCCATAAACTGCATTTCAATCGTTATCTCCCCGGCACCCTTGCACTCCTCACATCTGCCTCCCTCAGCGTTGAATGAAAAATACTGTGAGGTATAGCCCATCTGCACAGACAAAGGCTGTGCAGCAAACAGGTCACGGATAGCATCATACGCCTTGATATAGGTCACGGGATTTGAGCGTGTGCTCTTGCCCAAGGGATTCTGATCTACGAACTCTACTCTGCCTATTGCATTGAGATGCCCTTCCAATCCGTTAAAGTCACCCGGGGCATCACACACGTCTCCGATAGCTCTTTTCAGCGCAGGATACAGGATTCCATTGACCAGTGTGGACTTGCCGGAACCGCTAATGCCCGATACTGCGGTAAGGACATTGAGCGGGAAAACACATCAATCCCCTTGAGATTATTCATGCGTGCACCTTTGACCGTGATTCCAACATCCCATTTCCTGCGGTGTGCAGGCACTTCTATCCGTTCAGTTCCATACAGATACTTAAGCGTATAACTGTTGGGGTATTTCTTCAGAAGTGCTTCGTCCACCTCCTTCATCGGTCCTTCATAGACAAGCGAACCTCCGCCGACCCCGGCATCAGGACCGATGTCTATCAGATAGTCAGAAGCCGTGATAATCTCTTCGTCATGTTCCACCACAATCACGGTATTGCCTTGGTCTCTCAGTTGTCTGAACACCTTGATAAGCCGTTGGGTGTCCCTGCTGTGCAACCCGATACTCGGCTCATCCAGGATATACAACGAGCCCACCAGACTGCTTCCGAGCGACGTGGTGAGGTTGATGCGCTGGCTCTCTCCACCGCTAAGTGTGGATGAAAGTCTGTCAAGGGTGAGATAGCCCAGCCCCACATCCAGCAAAAAGGAAAGACGTGACTTTATTTCCCTCAGAAGTCTTTTTCCTATCAGTTCCTCCTGTGAAGTTAGTTGCAGATTGTCGAACCATGATTTCAGTTTGCTGATAGGCATCTGGGTGATATCGGTAATGCTCCTTCCGCCAATCTTGACATAGGATGCCTCTTTCTTCAGTCTTGTGCCATGACATACCGGGCATATCGTCTTTCCACGATATCGGCTCATCATCACACGGTACTGGATTTTATACTGGTTTTCCTTCACCATTTGAAAGAACCCGTCGATACACAACTTGTGCTGATATTTATGGTCGTCAGGAAAACCATGCCACAGCCAGTCTCTTTGCTGTGTTGTAAGTTGGTAATAGGGCGTGAATATCGGGAAGTCATAGTCTGCAGCCATACGGCAGAACTCCTCTTTCCATTCCTTCATTTTCTCACCGTGCCAGCACACCACACACCCGTCATAGACACTGAGCGCGGTATTGGGCACCACCAGCTTCTCATCTATGCCGATGATATTGCCAAATCCCTGGCATTCCGGGCATGCTCCTGTAGGTGAGTTGAAGGAAAACATACGGTCGTTGGGTTCTTCAAAGGTGATTCCATCAGCCTCGAAAGAATGGGAAAAATCATAGGATATCATGGATGGCATGAAGACAAGTCGGCATGAGCCCTTGCCTTCCAGGAAAGCCGTCTCCACGGAATCGGTCAGACGTGACATGCCGTCGGGTGATGGGTCCACCGACATGCGGTCGATGACCAGAAACAGCGGATTGCCATTACCTTTCGCAGCAACTTCACTTTCCAAATAGTCCGAGATAGTGACAAAATCACCATTCATCATCAGTCTTGTATATCCTTGGAACACATAGTCCTTCAGTTTCTGCTGAAGGGCGTCTCCCCGTAATTCCATTCCGATGGGGGCGAGTATCGAAAACCTTGTCTTTTCAGCGTAATTGGCAAGACAAGCATACACATCTTCAATGGAATGCTTTTTCACTTCCTCGCCGCTGACGGGAGAATAGGTGCGCCCAATCCTTGCATAGAGAAGGCGCAGATAGTCGTATATTTCCGTACTGGTGCCAACAGTGGAACGCGAGTTTCTGCTGCACACCTTCTGTTCGATGGCAATGGCTGGAGGAATCCCTTTGATACTGTCACATTCGGGTTTGCGTATTCTGCCCATAAACTGGCGTGCATACGAGGACAGACTTTCAACATACCGGCGCTGCCCCTCTGCATACAGGGTATCAAAGGCAAAGGATGACTTGCCCGACCCACTCACACCGGAAACCACTATGAACTTGTCGAGCGGAATGTTTACAGAAAGACCCTTGAGGTTGTTTACCCTTACTCCTTTGACTGTGATATGCTTGTTGTCACTCATGTATGTTCCTCGTTTCAATGTGTTCTTATTCGTGGTGATACGGCTCGTTCTTCAGAATGGTGTGTGCCCGGTATATCTGCTCCGCCAACAGCAACCTTATCATCTGATGGGAAAAAGTCATTTTGGACAGCGATATTTCACCGTTTGCCCTCTTCTTCACTTCTGGAGAAAAGCCGTATGGTCCGCCTATCACCAACAGCAGCCTGCGACTGTTCAGCTGTTTTTGGTGTATCCATTGTGCAAACTCCATACTTCTCATCTCCTTGCCATGCTCGTCAAGCAGTATCACATCATCCGCAGGAGAGATATTCTTCAGTATAAGCTCCCCCTCACGTTGCTTCTGCTGTTCTATAGACAGGCTCTTGGCATTCTTCAATTCCGGGATGACAACCACCTGGATATTGTCATAACGCTGTATGCGTTGCAGATAGTCATTCAGTCCCGGGATGACATTCTTGTCAACAGTCTTTCCTACAAAGACAAGTGTAGTTTTCAAGGCTTCTGTATGATGGATAAAACAATGTGTCAGCGATTGGGGCGTTTGGGAAACCACCCTTTCTCAACACGCTTTTTCTGTTCAAACAATTCACCTATCGACCATAGGAAGGATGCTCCCAACACGCCGACCACAGACGAAACTATCACCTGTTCAATCAGCAGAGACAAGGCAATGCAGACAACTCCGCACAACAGGAACACCCACCAGAACCGGGTACCTGTATAATACTCCGTCCTGATGACGATAGGGTGAAAAATACCGATGATAACAAAAGTACTTATTGCGATAATCAATCCTGTAAAATACATTCTCTTTTCTCCTTGTATATTGATGGAAGAGCGACCTATCTCAGGTCAATGACTTCGGCATTGGGATGCTCCTTAGCATTGAACTGGAACACACTGTCAGCCAACTTCACGCTCTGTATCTTCGATAATTGGATGGTACTCCACACCCCCTTTTCACACAGTCTGACAACAGATGGCAGACAGGTTGTCTCGTTGATGGTAATATATACCTCCTGGATTCTGCTGTTCTTGGACTGTGCCTGCAGATGAGCTATATAGTTGCCTCCCTTTTTCTCGTGCGACAGGGTGTAGCCACTGCGGTACATGGTGATGAAAGAGTAGGGGTTTATCCTATTCAGTTGGGCATCATTAGGATGCGTCACACTCACTTCTTCGTTACTCTTCACGTAACTCCACAACTCACTCCCGTTGAACCAGATAATCATCTGAGGCGTGGTGATTTGGAATTTCCTGCCCTTGATGGCAATGGTGCCGCTCGTACCGTTATAGGTACCGCCAGAAATGGAGAAGGATGCTTTCATACCACTCTTCTGGTTGACGGCACTTGCTGCCTTGTCTAAAATCTTTTTCGTGTCTTGGGCATACAGCAACGAGGTGATGCCCAAAAGGGAAACAATGAACAAGAGTCTTTTCATGCGTTGTATATTCTTATATAATGTGTCAATGATTGCGATGCCGCCCCGGTCTTGTACCTTATCTCCATGCGCTCAGCAGTTTTTCCAGACTCACCTCGTCTTGGATAAGCACTTCACGGGGCTTGGCACCCATGGCAGAGCCTACCACCCCTGCCTTTTCCAACTGGTCCATCAGTCGCCCGGCACGGTTGTACCCGATAGAGAACTTGCGCTGTATCAGACTGGTGCTTCCCGACTGATTCAGCACTATCAGACGGGCGGCATCCTCAAACAGGGAGTCAACCGACTGCATGTCAATGGAACCGCCTGCCAGTGTGTCACCGTCGTTGGAATCGGGGATAGGCAGTTCAAAGGTGCTCACATAACCCTGCTGCTGGGATATGAATTGGTTGATACGCTCCACTTCATCGGTATCGACAAAGGCACACTGCACACGCACGGGATCATTGCCGTTAAGGAACAGCATATCTCCCTTGCCCACCAGCTGATTGGCACCGGGACGGTCCAGAATGGTTTTAGAATCGACCATAGCACTCACTTTGAAAGCCATTCTGCCGGGGAAGTTTGCCTTGATGTTACCTGTGATGATGGTGGTAGTGGGTCGCTGGGTAGCGATAATCATGTGAATGCCGATGGCACGTGCCAGCTGGGCGATACGTGCGATGGGGAGTTCTATTTCCTTGCCGGCGGTGAGTATCAGGTCACCGAACTCATCAATCACCACAACGATATAGGGCATATAGTGGTGACCCTTCTCCGGGTTCAGTTTTCTTGAAATGAACTTTTGGTTATACTCCTTGATATTTCTGGCACCAGCCTCCTTGAGCAGGTCATACCTTGTGTCCATCTCCTTGCACAGGCTGTTCAGGGTATAGATAACCTTGTCCTTGTCGGTGATGATGGGTTCGTTGTTGTCATCAGGCACCATGGCAAGGAAATGCTTGGAGATGGTGCTGTAGATGCTGAACTCCACCTTCTTGGGGTCAATAAGCACCACCTTCATCTCTGCCGGATGTTTTTTATAGAGCAGGGAAGTGATAATGGCATTCAGTCCCACGGATTTTCCTTGTCCTGTGGCACCTGCCACCAAGAGGTGCGGAATGCGTGCAAGGTCGAACATGAACACCTCGTTGGTAATGGTCTTGCCGATGGCACATGGTAGCTCCATGGTTGTTTCCTGGAATTTCTTTGAATTGAGGATGCTTTCCATGGAGACGATATTCGGCTTGGCGTTAGGCACCTCTATACCGATAGTTCCCTTGCCGGGAATAGGCGCAATGATACGGATGCCAAGGGCTGAAAGGCTCAATGCAATGTCGTCTTCCAGGTTCCTGATTTTGGAAATCCTGACACCCTGTGCCGGTGTTATCTCGTAAAGTGTGATGGTAGGACCTACCGTAGCTTTGATGGAGCTTATCTCCACGCCGAAGTTTCTCAGCACTTCCGTGATTCGCTTGGCGTTGCTGTTCTGTTCGTCCCTGTCAATGCTGGGATTGGTATTGCTGTCATACTTCTTCAGCAGTTCAAGGGTAGGGTAGTGATAGTTCTCCAAATCCTTCTTAGGGTCATAGGGTGCCAGCCCCTCCAGTGCGTTGTCGTTGCTTGCTTCTGTGGCTTTCTCCTGCTCTTTGGGTACCTCTATCTCCATGGTCACTCCATTGTCAAGGCTGCTGGCAGCATTTTCCGCCACATCCCTTCCGTCTGAGGCTTCCGCCACAATCTCACCTATCAGTTCCATCGGTTCTGAAATGAGGTCATTTTCCTCATTGATGCCCTTGTTCATGTCCTGCCGGTCTGTGACATCAGACATCACTTGTTCCTCGTTCCCGGCATCAGTCATCACCAATCCATAGTCCTTTGACTCCTCTGTTTCAGCATTGTTATCACCGTTGCCGTAGCTGATAGAGAACTGGATGCGTTTCCTGAAAGCATCCGGATTCAGGCATTTCCGTATGACAACAATCGTTTTGGCACTGAAATAGGTAAGAAAACCTATGGCTGTAATGGCAAGGATGGCAGTCAGTCCGGTTGTTCCTGACAGTGCCTCTATGAATTGGACTATATATTTGCCGTGGTCTCCTCCGGGATTGTAGCAGGCTGTACTGAAGAATGGCGTGGCAAACTTAGCTAATGCCACGGAAGCCCAAATCATCACTACGGTCAGCACGAGGAACGATTTGAGTAGTTTTACATCGTATGCATGCATCACGTTGACAGCCACAAGCAGCATATACAGAGGGATGATGAACGCAGGAATACCAAAGCACTGCTTGATGCAGAAATAGGAGATGTAGGCACCGATGGAACCGCAGCTATTCAAAAACTCACGCTGTGTGTTGAGCAGGTCATCCTTCTGGGGTGACAAGATGAGACTCTGATCTGCCTCGCAGGTGCTGAAGAAAGAAACAAACGACATGATGAAGAACACCGCTATCGCCAACAAGACTATGCCGGAAAAGAAGACAAACTTCTCGTTGTCGAAGACATTCTTCAGATTTAACACTTGCAACAGGGATTGGGTATTGGTATTCTTTGTTGATTTCTTCTTTGCCATTGTATGAACCTTGCGAAGTTTTATCGATAAAACAGATGGAATAATTTGCAACTATATTCCAAAACATCATGCAAATTTAGTGGAAAAAACGGAAATAGCAGAACAAAACACTTTATTTTTTGTAATTTTGCAGACCGAACAGGAACAGACGAATGAAAAAGACAATTTATAAGAAGTTCGACAAGTCGGCCATAGGCTCCTTGCCTCTCGCGAGATTCGAGGGAAGGATTGTCACTGTGGTATCTGAGACAGAGGCAAGTAAAGCAGTGGATTTTCTACTCTCCCAATCCATCATAGGCATCGACACGGAGACAAAGCCCGCCTTTAAACGAGGCGTAGTACACCAGGTTGCACTGTTGCAGGTCTCTACACACGACCTCTGTTTCCTGTTCAGGCTCAACCATTTAGGACTATCTCCCTCCATTGTACGGCTTCTCACAGACAAGACGGTACTGAAAGTAGGACTTTCGCTGCATGACGACCTCAACATGCTGCACAAGAGAGGGGATTTCCAGACTGGTACCTTCATTGACTTGCAGGATATTGTAAAGAAGATAGGCATAGAGGACATGAGTCTGCAGAAACTGTATGCCAATCTTTTCGGCAGGCGCATCAGCAAGTCGCAGCAGTTGTCAAACTGGCAGGCGGATGTGCTTAGTGACAGGCAGAAGCTGTATGCTGCTACGGATGCGTGGGCGTGTATCATAATATACGAGGAACTGATGCGCTTGATTGAGAGCAGGGAGTATGATTTATGCGAAACAAAAGAACCACAACAAGATGAACAAAAAGACAGTTAGGCTGAAAAAGGGCAAAGAGGAGAGCCTCAAGCGTTTCCATCCATGGGTATTTTCCGGTGCCATCGCATCGTTGAGCGATCCTATAGAAGAGGGAGAAACGGTGAGGGTGTGCAACAATTCCGGCGAATTCATCGCTATCGGACATTTTCAGTTGGGTTCTATTGCCGTAAGGGTATTGTCGTTTGAAGACATTGAGATTGACGATGTGTTCTGGCGCACCAAACTGTCTGCTGCTCTGAAGATGAGGATAGCCTTGGGAATTGCCGATTCCAACGTGAACAACACCTACAGACTGGTGCACGGAGAGGGAGACAACCTGCCCGGACTGGTTATTGATATCTATGACAAAACAGCGGTGATGCAGGCGCACAGCATTGGCATGCACCTTCAGAAAGACGCCATAGCCAAAGCACTTGCAGAAGTGATGGGCAAGCGCATCGACAGCGTATATTACAAAAGTGAAACAACCCTGCCATTCAAGGTTGGTGACGGCTTGGAAAACGGCTTTATCTACGGGCAATGCAATGACAATATCGGAGTGGAAAACGGTCTGCGTTTCTACGTGGACTGGCTGAAAGGACAGAAAACCGGCTTTTTCATTGACCAACGAGAAAACAGGGCATTGCTGGAGTCCTATTCCAAGGGAAAGAAGGTGCTCAACATGTTCTGCTATACAGGCGGATTCTCTGTGTATGCCATGAGAGGTGGGGCAGAACTGGTACACTCGGTGGACAGCAGTGCCAAAGCCATCGAATTGACAGACAAGAATGTCAGCATCAACTTTCCTGACGACAAAAGGCACGCCGGCTTCTGCGAGGATGCCTTCAAGTTTCTGGAAAAGATGGACGAGAACTATAACCTGATTGTCCTGGATCCGCCTGCATTTGCCAAGCACCGTATGGCGTTGCACAATGCGTTAAAGGGCTATACCCGTTTGAATGCCAAGGCGATGGAAAAGATTGACAAGGGAGGCATCCTTTTCACCTTCTCCTGCAGTCAGGCTGTTTCCAAAGAACATTTCAGAAATGCCGTATTCACCGCTGCCGCCCAGGTAAAAAGAAATGTCAGAATCCTGCACCAGTTGCACCAGCCTGCCGACCATCCGGTCAATATCTATCATCCCGAAGGTGAATATCTGAAGGGACTTGTGCTCTATGTAGAATAGAATGGCTATGCCCTATGTTGGATAGAATTGCAGATTATATTGCTTCCCATGCCTTGCTCCACAAGGACTGCCTGCACTTGGTGGCACTGAGTGGAGGTGCCGACAGCGTGGCACTGCTTTTGGCACTGCACCGATTAGGCTACACGACAGAGGCTGTTCACTGCAATTTCCATCTTAGAGGCGAGGAATCAGACAGGGACGAGTCCTTTGTAAAAGACTTATGCAATACTTTAGGCATCAAACTGCATATCGCACATTTTGATACAGTTACATATTCAGAATGTCATCGTATGAGTATTGAGCTGGCAGCAAGAAATCTTCGGTATGATTATTTTGAGCGTCTGAGAAAGGATGTGGGGGCAGCCAGCATCTGTGTGGCACACCACATAGACGACCAGGTGGAAACCGTACTGATGAACATTGTCAGGGGCACCCGTCTTCAGGGACTCGTCGGCATGAAACCCATATCGGGCAACATTGTCAGGCCCCTGCTCTGTGTCACCAGACAAGAAATCATCGGTTTTTTGGATAAAGAGCATCAGACATACGTTACCGACAGCACCAACCTTGAGGATGACGCCACACGCAACATGTTCAGACACCATGTGGTGCCACTGCTCAAGACCATCAACCCCAATGTGAATCAGGGAATCTTGAGACTCTCGGAATATATGGGTAATGTGTCGGCTATCTACCGGCAATGTGTGGAGGACAAGCTATCGCAGCTTTGTCTGCACCAAGAGGGAGGCATTGTCATCAACCTCAGTCGTCTGCTGCAAGAGCGGCACTGGGATCAACTCTTGTTTGAATTTCTGATAGACAAGGGGTTCAACCACACACAGATAGAGCAATGCATCCATTCGGTGCTTCAGACGGATAAGAATGTTCGCTCAGAAAAATCCGCCACCACCAAGACCTTCCTTTCCTCCGATTGCGAATTGTATGTAGAGCGTGACACAATAGCATTATACCCCATTTTACCGCATTTCAACGATTATCGCCTTCCTGATACAGGTACCTACCAACTGCAGGATGGAAAGAAAGTCAATCTGGAGTATAAAGAGAAAACATACGATTTCATCATTCCCAAACAGAGAGATTTTGCCTGTCTGGATGCCTCTTCCATCCGTTTCCCATTAGTACTGCGCAGGGTCAAGGACGGTGACCGCTTTATGCCTTTCGGCATGAACAGGTACAAACTGGTCAACAGCTACCTCAGAGACAGAAAGGTTTCCTTGTATCGCAAGCGCTGCCAGTTGGTGCTTGAAGACGGAAACGGCAATATCCTATGGCTGGTCAACGAACGTATTGACCAGCACTACAGAATATCAGAGTCAACCAAGTGGATGCTGGTGGTCAGGTGGATATAAATCTCATTTCCAGACAGTTTTCCCTGGCATCTTATGACAGCCGGGAAGTTACAATGAAGTTTCCAAGTACTGACCGTTTTATTGAACTGGAACGGGAATAGCCATCCCATTGTAGAAATCCTTAATGACTATAATGACTGAGTGGGGGTGGTATAGGATTCAAACTTTGTGTTTGCCGCCAAGGCGTATTGTTTGGGACTGATACCCTTGATCCTGACGAAATAGCGATGGAAGGTGGATTTGGAATTGAACCCGCTCATCTCTGATACTGTTTGCATAGATTTTCGCCCCTCCTGTGGCATGGCGTCTATGATTCTGCAAGCCTCGGCTATGCGGAAAGTGTTGATATAGTCATAGAAATTTGTATGCATCACAGTATTGAAGCACTCAGACAGATAGGTTCTGTTGGTTCCGATGGCAAGTGCCAGTTCATTCAACGTGATGTGGGGATTAAGATAGATTTTGCTGCTTTTCATGTACTCCTCAATCCGTACTGCCATCTCTTCATTTCGGTCAGAGACGGAACACTCTTCGTCCGTTTCAATCTCCTTGCTTTCAACTGTTTCTACACTTTCTTCGCTCTGTTCGTGGACTTTAGACACTTCTACAATCCTGTGTCTTTTGGTAAACACTATCAAGAAAAGCCAGAATACGATGGTAAACAAATTGTAAAGCGACTCGCTCAGCCAGGTGGTATTCTCAAACGCAATGCTGTAAAAGAACAGCGAAAAGAAATATATTACACAAGACAAGGTGACCCAGGTCACATTAAGATTCCCTGTACAGGAACAGTTGGCAGAGGGAGCACGGTGGTGTTTTATCGCGAAAGCCAGTACATAGACAATAGTGATAGTGGCATGGAAATAAGCTACTGCCATGGCGGCAAGCACCACCTGCCTTATGGGAAAAAGCAAAAAGAGCGGGATAAACGAAGACTGAAAGCCGACAGCAAGTGTAAGTTGGCGTGAAGTGACACGTCCGGGATGCACTGCTTCCAGGAAAAACGCAGAAACAAGGGGAATGAACACCACATCAACCGTTCGTACGAAATCGTTCAGCACAAGAGAGACCTTCCAACTGTCAAGAAGGAAAACAACATCTTTCAAATAACTGAATGTGACATAAAGCGTGGCATAGTATAGAAGTTTCAACATCCTGTTTCTCTTTCGATATGCGTGCAACCTGACACTGACCACAACAAAAAAGACAACTATAGCTCCTCGCATATAGTGGGCGAATGCTTCTATGGTAGGCAATAACTGTTCCATTTTCGGTAAGAAACTGCTGCCAAATAATGACAACACATTGTTGCAAAGGTAAAAGTTTTATTTTAACAATAATGTGTTTCTGCAGCAGTTTCTTACCGATAAAAGCGTCGAATTTGATAGTTTGAAACAATATTGTTTTAGTGGCACTCTTTCAAACGGCTTGCAGAATGCGAGCCAAGTGCACCCTGTCATTCAGACGTGAAGGAAGACAATGCCTTTATCTGCACTGTAATCGATATTCAATGTGTCACCCTCCGAGACTTCGCCGTTCATGATTTTCTCGCACAACGGGTCTTCTATGTAGTCTCTGATGGCTCTCTTCAGCGGGCGTGCACCAAACTGTACATCATAGCCCTTACCGGCAATAAAATCCTTTGCCGCATCGGTAATCTGCAGGTGATAGCCTAACTCATTGGCACGAGCGAATACCGCCTTAAGTTCTATGTCCACAATCTGCTTGATGGCGTCCAAATCCAACTGGTCGAAGGTAATGATGTCATCAAGCCTGTTCAGAAATTCAGGAGCAAACTGCTTGCTCAACGCTTTCTGTACAATATTACGGGCATGCTTCTTGTCATTTTCGTCCATCCTATCGCTCAATGCCATGGCATTGAAGCCTATTCCGTTGCCAAATTCCTTGAGCTGTCGCGTTCCGGCATTGCTGGTCATAATGATGATGGTATTGCGGAAATCAACTAATCTGCCGTTTCCATCAGTAAGTCGGCCCTCATCCAGTACCTGCAGCAGCAAGTTGAACACATTGCCGTGCGCTTTTTCCAACTCATCGAGCAACACGATGGAGTAGGGATGCCGTCTCACTTTCTCGGTCAATTGTCCGCCCTCATCATATCCCACATATCCCGGAGGTGCACCCACCAGTCGAGACACATTGAAACTTTCAGTAAATTCGCTCATGTCGATGCGAATCAATGCATCTTTTGAGCCAAAGAGCTGTTCGGCAATCTTCTTGGCGAGATAGGTCTTGCCCACACCGGTAGGTCCCAGAAACATGAAAACACCGATGGGATGATTGCGGTCACGCAATCCTATTCTGTTGCGCTGAATGGCCTTCACAATCTTGTCTATCGCCTTGTCTTGGGCTATGACATGCTTCTTCAAGACATTCCCAAGGTCCCGCAGGCGCTCGTTCTCCCCCTTTTTAATGCTTTCCATCGGCACTCCCGTCATTACGGAAACAACCTCTGCCACGGCATCTTCGGTTATTTGTTCCTTGATACTCAGACGAGTGTCTTGCCACAGGTCGTTCAGACGGTCTATCTCTGCCTCAATGCTCAACTGCTCGGCCCTGCAGGTGGCAGCCAGTTTAAAGTCCTGCGCCATGACCGCAGCATTCTTTTTTTGTAACACTTCAGCCAGTTCCTGCTCTTTCTGCACCACCTCGGGAGGGGTCTCCACTGATGCCAGGTGCACATGTGAGCCCACTTCATCCAAAGCATCTATGGCCTTGTCGGGAAACTGTCGGTCGGTCATGTACCTGTCTGTCAACCTGATACAGGCGTTCAACGCAGCATCGCTATAAATCACCTGATGGAATGACTCGTATCGCTCCTTGATGTTGTTGAGGATGGTGTAGGTTTCCTCTATTGAGGTAGGTTCTACCAGTATTTTCTGGAATCTGCGTTCCAAAGCGCCATCCTTCTCAATTGATTTGCGGTATTCGTCAAGGGTGGTAGCACCGATGCACTGGATAGTGCCACGTGCCAGTGCAGGCTTGAGAATATTGGCTGCATCCATCGAACCCGGAGCAGAACCTGCCCCTACCAAGGTATGTATCTCGTCGATAAACACTATCACCTGCGGGTTGTTTTCCAATTCACGTATCAGCGCCTTGATTCTTTCCTCAAACTGTCCCCTGTACTTGGTGCCGGCAACAATGCCTGCCAAGTCAAGACTTACAATCCGCTTGTTGAACAGCAGGGGTGAAGTGCGCTTCTTGGCTATCAGTTGTGCAAGCCCTTCTACAATGGCACTTTTGCCCACACCGGGTTCACCGATAAGTATCGGATTGTTCTTTTTCCGTCTGCCCAGGATTTCTATCACACGGTTGATTTCCTTCTCACGTCCCACGATGGGGTCCAATTTACCCTCAGAGGCAGCCTTGCTCAAATCCACCCCAAAACTGTCGAGTACGGGTGTGCTGCTGTTGGTCTGTGTTCCGTTAGTTGTGGCAGCACCAGTGGCAGAGTTAGACGAGGAATATTTCCCACCACCCTGACTGGCGGCATTCTCTTCAAAATCACTGTCTGGCAGTCCGATGCCATCGTTCACCTTATTATTATGGATTAGCGCGTTTTTCATCAATTCGTAAGTAATGTTGTATTGTTCCAATATGATTTTCGCATTGTTGTCAGCATTATCATGCAGGATGGCAAGCACCAGATGCGTTTCATCTACCTTGTCGGTACGCTGCAAGCGAGCTTCGAGAACCGACAGTTTCAGCAGGTTACTGGCATTCTCTGCCAGTATGATATCTTCTGCACGGAAGTTCTCTTCAAAAGAGGTTGTCACCGCTGTCTTTCTGAATATTCCGTCCAGTTGCATCTTCATTTCCCTGATATCTATATTGTTGTCTTTCAATACATCAATAACAATGCTTTCATTCAGACGCAACAGAGCCAAAAGCAGATGTTCCGGATAAACTATCCTACATTCCAGTCTCATGGCTTCTTCTCGGCTGAATACCAGCAGCTGTGACATATTAGACGAAAAATGGCTTCTTATCATGGGCATTTTATGTTGTGTTACTTGATTCTGACAATTAAAAAGGATTCGTTCCTGTTTCTGTATATTCAGCAAACATCATGCCAAAGGCAGAAACCATTATTGTCCCGGATTTTCCAGGTAATACAGATAGCCCGGATAATCCGGGTTTTTCCGGTTTTCCCGGGAAGGGGTGGACTTTCCGGGATTTCCGGTTTTCCCAGGGAGGCTGGGTTTTCTGGGTTTTCCGGGTTATCCGGTCCCCCGGGAAAACCCGGCACCCTCTGCCCCCTAAAAGTCCGGCATTTTATTCATTTCCCTGTGCCAACCTTGCTTTCAGCACATCTATTTCCCGCTGTTGCGAGGCTATCTTCGCCTTCAACTGGGCTATCTCCTTTTCCTGCCGGGCGATAATCTGCTTTTGTGTGCCGCGCATGTCCAGACGGGCAGCTGTCATACGCTCCCTGATGCCGCCCTCTTCCACAAATTCGCGGTCGCGCTTTGCCAGGAATGTGGTCATTGCCTTGTCCACCATGTGGCACAGGCAGATGCCCAGATTGGCCATCTCCTCATCGCTCCACCGGGCAAAAAAAGGATGATAGTCGCATTCATCGCTATGCTCGCGGCAGAACTGTCTCATGCTGTCGTATCTTTCAGTGTTTTCTTTCGCCCATTCCGGTATGCCGTGCTGCTTTATATAGTCCTGATAGTCTTCCAGCAGTTCCTGGTTGCTGCCCTTCGCTATTCCCAGCAGTTTCATCTCCACCTCGAACGATGTTTGTCCGTCTGTAAGACCCTCTGCGATATTCTGCTTGACGGAACGCGCCGCCTGCACCATTTGGTCAACGGTGCGGTCTCCATGGCGTGGCAGGAAACGGCTGCAGAATGCTTTCGTCAACTGCACCAGCACATCGCTCTTGCGGTAGAAATGCAGTTCGGTGTAAACAGTCGGTTTGCGCATCACGCTGGGTGTTCCGTCCTCAAAGCGATTCAGCGATATGTTCTTGTTCATCTGTCCCGTCTTTCTTGTCCCGTTGTTCTGTTTATGGTCTTATTTCCGGCTGGTTTTCCAGAAGAGTATTTGCAAATCATGTTGCGAGCTACAGAAAGCGTCAACAATCAAGCCGACTGTCAGGTCAAAATAAGGCACAGAGGTCTGTCCATGGAAAACAAGCCTCTGTGCATAGTGTTCTTTCAAACCAGTTCCACATTATTTATATCCTGCTCCTTGTCACAATAGTGGCACTTCAGGATGCCATGCTCTTTATCAACGACATGGAACAGAGTGGACATCGGTTCATTGTTGGTGATACATTTCGGGTTGTTGCATTTCACTATACCCTTCAGTTCCGAAGGAGTGGTAACAGTCTTCTTTTCCACCACCTCATAGTCCCTGATGATATTCAGCACAATATTGGGGGCAACCACCGAGAGACGTGAAATCTCCTCGTCTGAGAAAAACTTGTCTTCTACCTTGATAATGCCCTTGCGTGTAAGTTTCTTGGAATGATAATTATATCCGATGGTAACAGGAGTGGACAACTGTTCCAGACCCAGCAGAGTAACCACCTGATAGGTCTTTTCGGTGGGGATATGGTCTATCACCGTGCCGTTTTTAATGGCGGCAACCAGCATTTCTTTCTTATCGTTCATAGCCTTCTTCATTCAATGATGGTTGAATCATTTTTTATGTCTTCCAATGATATGCCAAGCACATCGCAGAAAATGGCCTGGCGGGCAAACAATCCATTACGTGCCTGTTGGATATAATAGGCATGGGGATTGTCGTCCACATCATAGTTGATTTCGTTGACACGGGGCAGAGGGTGCAGAATCCTCATGTTGGGTTTGGCACTGCCCAGCATGTCATTTTTCAATATGTATATGTTTTTCACCCGTTCGTACTCCATCAGGTCAGAGAAACGCTCTTTCTGAACGCGGGTCATATACAGTATATCGGCATCTGCAATCAGCTTTTCGTTGAAAGCAGTATGCTCCTGGAACTTGATACCAAACTCCTTGCAATAGAGCTTGTATTCGTTGGGCATGGACAGTTCTTTGGGGGCCACAAAATGGAAGGTGGGATTGAAATGCCTCATAGCCATAATCAGCGAATGAACGGTTCTGCCGTATTTCAGGTCGCCCACCAGGTAGATATTCAGGTTATCCAAAGTACCTTGGGTCTTGTAGATGGAATACAGGTCAAGCATGCACTGTGAGGGATGCTGATGCGCACCGTCGCCAGCATTGACAATAGGTACGGGAGACACCTCAGAAGCATACTGGGCAGCCCCTTCGATGTAATGGCGCATCACGATGATGTCGGCATAGTTGCCCACCATGAGGATGGTGTCTTTCAGAGTCTCACCTTTCGTGCCGCTGGTTATCTTGGGGTCAGCGAAGCCGATGACACGTGCTCCAAGGCGGTTGGCGGCAGTCTCAAAACTCAATCTTGTACGCGTGGAAGGCTCAAAGAACAGGGTTGCAATCACCTTGCCCTTCAGCAGTTCCCGATTGGGATGGCGTTCAAATTCCTTTGCCATTTCTATCAGATAAAGAATCTTTTCTTTAGTGATATCGGCAATAGTGACGAAATTATGTTTGTTCATTGGCTTATAGGGTGTGTTTATGTAAATACGGGGCTAAGTTAGCGATTTATTCTGATTAAATTGCCATAATCTGATGGAAAAACACTATTTTTGCATAAAATTGGCTATGAGAAAGATTTTTATTATCACACTATGGTCTCTGCTGGTAATTTCAGCTATTGGCATATACATCGCATTTCATGCCATTGCCAGCGGAAAGATTGGCTACATGCCTCCGGTGGAGGACCTGCAGAACCCGATAAACCGATTTGCCACACAGATATATTCTTCAGACATGAAGATTTTAGGCACCTGGAATTATAACAAGGAAAACAGGGTATGTGTGGAATATTCCAAACTGCCCGCCTCGCTGGTGCAGGCTTTGGTAGCCACCGAAGATGCACGATTTGAAGACCACTCGGGCATTGATTTCTATGCCCTGGGCAGAGCTATCGTAAAAAGGGGCATATTGGGGCAGAAGAGTGCAGGCGGAGGCTCCACCATCACCCAGCAACTGGCGAAGCAGCTCTATTCGGAGAAGGCTAACAGCGTAATGGAACGACTGCTGCAAAAGCCGATAGAATGGGTGATTGCCGTGAAACTGGAGCGCAACTACACCAAGGAAGAAATCATTACGCTGTACCTGAACTATTTTGACTTTCTGCACAATGCCGTAGGCATAAAGACAGCGGCAAACACCTATTTTTCCAAAGAGCCCAAAGACTTGACTGTCACAGAGTCTGCCACCTTGGTAGGATTATGCAAAAACCCCTCGTACTTCAATCCCGTGCGCTATCCGGAGAGATGTGTGGAAAGAAGGAATGTGGTACTGATGCAGATGCTGAAATCCGAATACATCACTGAAGAAGAATACAAGAACTATTGCAACCAGCCCCTCGGACTGAAATTCCATGTGGCAGATCACAAGGAGGGCATTGCCACCTACTTCAGGGAGTATCTCCGGCTATATATGACCGCAAAAAAACCGGAGCGCAACAAATATCCTTCATGGAATATGGCAAAATATGTCACAGATTCCATCAACTGGGAAAACGACCCGTTATACGGATGGTGCAACAAGAATAAGAATAAGGAGGGGAAGCCGTATAACATCTATGCAGACGGTCTGAAGGTATATACCACGATTGATTCGAGAATGCAACAGTATGCCGAACAGGCGGTATATGAACATGTGGTGAAGTTCCTGCAACCGGCATTTGACCAGGAGAACAGGCATAAAAGCAATGCTCCCTTCTCCGGCAAACTGACAGAGGCACAGGTGCGTGGCATACTGAACCGCTCCATCAGACAAACGGAAAGATACCGCTTGATGAGGGAAGCGGGTGCTTCGGAGGATGAGATTTACCAGGCTTTCAAGAAACCTGTGGAAATGTCCGTATTCACCTATCATGGCGAAGTGGACACCGTGATGTCTCCTTTGGATTCCATACGTTACTACAAGAAATTCCTGCGCTGCGGTTTTATGAGCATGAGTACCAGAGACGGAAGCGTGAAAGCGTATGTAGGGGGACTGGATATCGTACACTTCAACTACGACATGTGTATGGAGGGAAGAAGACAGGTGGGCTCCACCATCAAGCCGTTCCTGTATTCACTGGCAATGGAGAACGGTTTTTCGCCCTGCGATATGGCACCCAACGTACAGCAGACCTATTATGTGGCGGGCAACCCGTGGACACCCAGAAACAGCAACCACAACAGATACGGCGAGATGGTGACACTGAAATGGGGACTTGCACAGTCAAACAACTGGATTTCAGCCTACTTGATGAGCAAACTGAATCCACAGGCTTTTGTCACCCTGTTGGGCGAATATGGCATCAACCATCCGGATATCCATCCGTCGATGGCATTGTGTTTAGGACCGTGCGATATCACGGTAGCTGAAATGGTGAGTGCCTACACGGTATTTGCCAACAACGGAATAAGGATAGCCCCCCTGATGGTAACTCGCATCGAAGACAATGAGGGAAATGTACTGGCATCCTTTACGCCCAGAGTGAACGAGGTTATTAGCGCAGAGAGTGCTCACAAAATGCTGTATATGCTGAAGGGCGTAGTTGACGGCGGTACGGGAGGCCGTATCAGATACAGGCACAATCTTACATGCGAGATGGGTGCCAAGACGGGTACTACCAATAATAACAGTGACGCATGGTTCATGGGATTCACCCCATCGTTGGTCAGCGGAGTATGGGTCGGCGGTGACGACCGTGATATACATTTCGACTCGATGAGAATGGGACAGGGAGCTACCATGGCCTTGCCGATTTGGGCATACTATATGAAACGTGTCTTTGCAGACAAGTCTTTGGGTTATGATGAGAGCGAGACCTTTGATGTGCCTGAAGATTTTGACCCTTGCGGACAGATGCAAGACAGCCTTTCCGTACAGGACGGAGTGAGCATAGAGGACGTGTTTGAGTGAAGGATGAAGAATAAAGTTGTTTTTGTTGACTGGAGCAAAAATTAGGATAAGAAATGAAAATTATCAAGTGGGGGTTTATAGGTTGCGGAGAAGTGACCGAAAAGAAGAGCGGTCCGGCTTTCAGTGAGGTGTCCGGTTCCATGGTAGAGGCCGTGATGAGCCGAAGCGAAACAAAAGCCAGAAAATATGCCGAGTGTCATCATATACATAAATGGTACACCGACGCCCAGGAACTGATTGACGACCCGGACGTAAATGCCATATACATCGCCACACCCCCATCGAGCCATGCCACCTTTGCCATCATGGCAATGAAGGCAGGCAAACCGGTGTATATCGAAAAGCCACTTGCTTCGAGTTACGAAGACTGTGCACGAATCAATAAAATCAGCAATGACAC
>JBJEKQ010000083.1:0-8530 GCA_051878715.1 Prevotella sp. | reverse complement strand
TTACACCTTCAGCCTCAACCTTAACGGGAATATCTACTGTCACTTCCTTGTGCAGTCTCACAGAAGCCACATATTCACCTACGTTCTTGATATCACGCATCACGATAATCTTACGATCCACTTCCTTGCCAAGTTTAGCCAATTCTGCAGCCACGGTAGCAGAAGTAACAGAACCGTACAGAGCGCCTGTTGCACTCACTTTGGCAGCGATGGTAAGAGCCACATCCTTCAAGGTTTCTGCCTTTGCCTCAGCATTAGCCTTAATGACAGCCAGCTTGTGCGCCTGCTGTTTCAGATTTTCAGCCAATACCTTCTTGGCAGACTCAGAAGCGATTACACCTTTACCCTGCGGGATGAGGTAGTTACGGCCATATCCAGATTTTACATTAACGATGTCGTTCTTGAAACCCAAGCCGATGATATCTTCTTTCAGTATGATTTCCATTCTTTCTCCTCCTCTTAATTATTTCATCAAGTCAGTTACGTAAGGAAGCAAAGCAATCTGGCGGGCACGCTTAATAGCCTGAGCCACACGGCGCTGATACTTCAGTGATGTTCCGGTAATACGACGAGGGAGAATCTTTCCCTGTTCGTTAAGGAACTTCTTCAGGAATTCGGGATCCTTATAGTCAATATACTTAATGCCACTCTTCTTGAAACGGCAATACTTCTTCTTTTTGATATCAATAGAAGGAGCAGTCAAATAACGGATTTCTGATTCTTGTGCTGCCATAGATTAAGCCTCCTGTTTTTTAGCATATTTGTTTCTTCTCTTCTCAGCATACTCTGCAGCATACTTATCGAGCTTCACTGTGATGAAGCGAATCACCTTTTCGTCACGGCGATAAGCAACTTCCAGTTTGTTAACTACTGACGGCTCTGCCTTGAATTCCAACAAGCAGTAGAAGCCTGTTGATTTCTTCTGAATAGCATAAGCCATCTTCTTCAATCCCCAAGCCTCTTCGTTCAGAATCTCGGCACCATTATCGGTGAGCACTTTCTTGAACTTAGCGACCGTTTCCTTCATCTGTTCATCAGACAAAACGGGAGTCAAAATGAAAACGGTTTCGTATTGATTCATACTTTAAAAAAATTAATATATTGTTTATTATTAGTACGTTACACGGTTTTCAGAACCATGAGACGCAAAAATCGGTGCAAAGGTATAAAAAAAATCACATACCGCCAAAACAAATGCAATCTTTTTCACCTGATAAAGAGCAACTCACGATACTTTGGAAGTGTCCACAAGCCGTCTTCGACTATCATCTCCAGATGATCTATTTCATATCTGATAGCCTCCATTTTAGGTTCTACGGTATCGTGATAGGCAATGGCTTTTTCACGCACCTTCTCTATTCTGTTAGCCACTCTTCGGCTTTCCGTCAGTTCTTCCACCAGCCGTTCGATGGTTTCGGTGCGTTCAGCTATTTCCTCTATCAGTTTCATGTTTCTCACACTGAGCCGTTCAGCCTTTTCCACAGGGAATACAGCCTTCATGCTTTGCACGTTTCTAATCAACTGACTTTGGTAATGCGTTGATACAGGAATGATGTGGTTCATTGAAAGGTCGCCCATCACACGGGCTTCTATCTGCACCTTCTTGACATAGGTTTCCCATTTCACCTCATTGCGAGCCTCCAATTCCTTACGGTTCATCACCTTGGTGTTTTCAAACATGGAGACAGAACTGTCAGTGAGGTAGTGGTCGAATACCAGCGGACAACTGCGTTCTACATCCAGCCCCCTGCGTTTGGCCTCGTGTACCCACTCTTCGCTATAACCATTGCCGTCAAATCTGATAGGCTTACACATACGTATATCCTCGCGCAACACATCCAGAATGGCACTTACCTTGCTTTCGCCTTTTGCCATCAAAGCATCTGTACGCTCTTTGAAGGCTGTCAAAGTCTCTGCCACAGCCGTATTCAGAGCTATCATGGCAGATGCACAGTTAGCCTCAGAACCAATAGCCCTGAATTCAAACCTGTTACCCGTAAATGCAAAAGGAGAAGTTCGGTTGCGGTCGGTATTGTCTATTATGAGCTGGGGAATCTGTGGGATATCCAAATCTATGCCCTGTTTTCCTTTCAGATTGAACAATTCATCCTTTTCTGATTGCTCTATATGGTCGAGCAGTTCGCTCAGTTGCTGTCCGAGAAACGAAGAGATGATGGCAGGAGGAGCCTCATGTCCGCCCAGACGATGGGCGTTGGTAGCACTCATGATGCTTGCCTTCAGCAGACCGTTGTGTTTATAGACAGCCACCAGCGTCTCTACAATAAACACCACAAAGCGAAGATTCTCCTCCGGTGTCTTTCCCGGCGCATGCAACAGCACGCCATTGTCTGCTGCCAGACTCCAGTTATTGTGTTTGCCAGAGCCATTGATGCCGTCAAAGGGCTTTTCGTGCAACAGAACTCTGAAGCCGTGGTCTCTTGCCACCTTTTTCATCAGCGACATCAGCAGCATATTGTGATCAACAGCCAGATTACACTCTTCGTAGATAGGTGCCAACTCAAATTGGTTGGGAGCCACCTCGTTATGCCTTGTCTTGCAGGGAATAGCCAGTTCCAATGCCTTTATTTCCAATTCCTTCATAAATGCCTGTACCCTGTCAGGGATAGTGCCGAAATAATGGTCATCCATCTGCTGGTTCTTTGCGCTCTCATGTCCCATCAATGTCCTTCCGGTAAGCATCAAGTCGGGACGCGCTGAATACAGACCGGCATCCACCAGAAAATACTCCTGCTCCCATCCCAGATTGCAGGTCACCTTCTGTACCGACGGGTAAAAGTACCTGCACACATCGGTAGCAGCCTTATCAACGGCATGTAGTGCCTTCAGCAGAGGCGCCTTGTAGTCCAGCGCCTCGCCTGTATAGGAAATGAAGATGGTAGGAATACACAACGTATCATCCATGATGAATACGGGTGAAGTGGGATCCCATGCAGAATAGCCTCTGGCTTCGAATGTATTGCGGATACCTCCGTTAGGGAAAGAGCTGGCATCGGGCTCCTGCTGCACCAACAGCTTACCGCTAAAGTTTTCCATCATGCCTCCCTTTCCGTCATGCTCTACAAAGGCATCATGCTTTTCTGCCGTTCCCTCTGTCAAGGGCTGGAACCAATGGGTATAGTGTGTAACTCCCATCTCCATAGCCCATTTTTTCATTCCTTCTGCCACAGCATCGGCAATGGAGCGATCCAAACGACTGCCATTGTCAATGACATCTATCAGTTTGTCGTATATATCCGCAGGAAGATACCTGTACATCTTCTGGCGGTTAAACACGTATTTACCGAAATACTCAGAAGGACGTTCCTTTGGGGTGGACACTTCCACGGCTTTCTTCTTGAAGGCCTCCTCCACCACCTGAAATCTTAAGTTTGACGACATAATCAGTTCTTTTTATCTGTTGTTTGAAGTTTGCATAATTGTTTTGGACGCTGCTATTCATCCAAGAATCTTTTCTCTATGCCCCCATAGGCATCTATCCGTCGGTCACGTAAAAAAGGCCACCACCTTCTTACCTGTTCACTGTGTTTCAATTCTATCTCCACCACTACACTCTCCTCCTCATCCGTAGAGGCCTCATAATAAATCTCTCCCTGAGGTCCTGCTACAAAAGAGGTGCCCCAAAAGTTGATACCGTTAGTCCTTCCTGTCACATCCGCTTCATGCCCCACTCTGTTTACAGCCACCACGGGGAGTCCGTTTGCCACCGCATGTCCTCTCTGCACCGTTTGCCATGCCATGCGCTGGCGTTGTTGTTCCTCCTTGCTGTCACTACTCTCGTAACCGATTGCCGTGGGATAAATCAGCATGTCGGCACCCCTCAGAGCCATCAGGCGTGCAGCCTCCGGATACCATTGGTCCCAGCACACCAGGACCCCCAGTTTACCCACACTGGTATCAATCGGATGGAAGCCCAGGTCGCCTGGAGTGAAATAGAATTTCTCATAATAGGCAGGGTCATCGGGTATGTGCATCTTGCGGTATTTGCCAGCGATATTGCCATCACGTTCTATCACTACAGCTGTGTTATGATAGAGTCCGGGAGCTCTACGCTCGAACAGCGACGTCACAATCACCACATTACATGTTTTAGCTATCTCTCCGAAAAGCTGTGTTGAGGGACCAGGAACAGGCTCTGCCAAATCAAAGTTATCCACATTCTCCTCCTGACAGAAATAGAGTGAATTGTGCAATTCCTGTAACACGACAAGCTCTGCACCTCTTTTTGCCAAATCCGCCACTCCCTCTGCCAGCCTCAGCACATTGCTCCTTACGTCGGCAGTATTGTGTTGTTGTAAAAAACCTATTTTCATAATTCGTTTGTAAGTCAATAATATTGCATCGTACAGCAATGCAGAGACCCATGTTGCGCGATGATGCTTTTACAGTCTATGGGCAATATTTCCCTGTCGGGGTATGCCTGCCGTATCTGTTGCAAAGCCAGCCTGTCCTTTTCCGCTTGCCCATAAATGGGGCATAGCACCGCACCGTTCACCACCAGATAATTGGCGTAAGTGGCAGGCAGTCTCTCGCCATTTCTGAAAATGGCAGTCGGCAATGGAAGTTTCAACAGCCTGTAAGCATCTCCTTCCGCAGTACGCCACTGTTTCAATTCTTCTTCCATGGCTTTCAGAGGTTCGTAATGCACGTCATCAAGGTCGTCGCATCCCACATACAGCAGGGTATCTTTCGGGGCTATTCTCACTAACGTATCAATGTGTCCGTCGGTATCATCCCCCATCAGACTTCCGTTGTCTATCCACATCACCCTGTCAGCAAACAGGCGTTTCTTCAGTTGCGCTTCTATTTCGTCACGGGTCAGCGGCTGGTTACGGTGTGGCGCCATCAGGCAACCGGTGGTAGTAAAGACGGTTCCCCGTCCGTCACTTTCTATCGCCCCACCCTCTAATACAAAGTCGAGATGGTTTTCGTAACGTCCTTTAATCAGTCCGGTCCGGTAGAGCGTGGCATTGATAGCATTGTCTTTCGCATATTCAAACTTTTCGCCCCAGCCGTTGAACTTGAAGTCCAGCAGAACATGTTCATTCGCAGCATCTTCCAAAGTAATCAGCCCGTGATCTCTTGCCCATGTGTCATTGGTATCACATTCGCAATAAGCCACCTGCTGCATCTGGCGGTCGGAAAGATGTAGCTTCAGCAACCCATTCACATCTTTGACATGCGGCGTCACTACAATCAACTGTTCTCTTTCCGTTATCGCCTTTGCCATCTCAACATAGGTAGCATTTATCTCCTGCAGCATTTCCGCCCAGTCAGTCAGGTCGTGCGGCCAGGTCAGTTGCACTGCACTCTGCCTTTCCCACTCGGCAATCATTCTGCCGTTTCTCTTCATTCGTTTCTCTTCCATCTGGTATTGTCAGAAACATCTCTAACACACTGTCTCAATATGATACAAAGGTAGATATTTTTCCCGAAAAGCAAGTATTCGATATGTCTAATTTAGAAAATTTGTGTACTTTTGCACAGTAATACATATTGTATGGTCATTATATTCTGTATAAAATTATGAAAACTAATTATTCTGCAAAATCCTCACGTGTATTGTCAACCCTCGTGTTGTTGATGGCGTTTCATCTACTTGTTAAAGCACAGCCCGGACTGTCAAGTTCCGACCCATTCGTATTCACCGACGATGGTGTATATGAAGTGACCACCGCCCACAACAATCGTGCCGTTTATGCCATCTACGAAGCAAAGGGAGACGGTGTCCTTACCATTACCGTGCCAGGCAACATCAACTTTACGCTCTATACTGATGCCACCTATACCACGATGGCGGAAAACTCACGCCAGCCCGTGTGGAACAACAGCTACTCTCCACGTGCTTATGAACTGGCTGTGGAAAAAGGGAACTGCTACTACCTCAAAGACGAGTTCGTGATGTCCACAGGTATCATCATCACCTCATTCAGCAAACAGGCAGCCGCACTCTCACTCAATGCAGTCACACCGTCAGACGGAAGCAAACTCAATGCAGGAAGCGCATACATAGGTTTGGAATTCAATCGCTCTGTGTCTTGTGCGGCGGCAAGCATCAAGGGTGGTGGCAAAGAGGTGGCTCTCAATGTAGAGGGTTCTGGTGCCACCATCAGTTTAGACGCCCGCTCTGCTCTCATGCAGCTTTATGAGCAAGAGGCTATTACAGAAGGAAGTGCCATCCAACTGGTACTCCAAGGTGTGTGCCAGCAGAACAACACCTCCAATCTTTACAATGGTGACGGTATCATCACCCTGCAATATATTGCGGACAAGCGCCCCATCCGTATCATTGCCACCAACAATGTTCCCGGCGGGAGTCCTGTAGATTTGCAGACCTTCACCTCATACTTCATGAAGTCAGATGAAAGCAAGGGCATTGTACAGATTACTTTCGATGCTCCCGTATGCTTTGAAGAAGGGTATTCTCCCGTTGCCTTCATCCAATATGGCAGTATCGAAAATGAGATGGACAGTTACAAGGAAACTCTCTCCTGCGTATCCACCAACGAAGGAAAGACCATTGAGGTGGATTTCAGAGGTGTAAGGAGAGCTGCCAAAGACATGACACCCTCCAGCACCAACGTACATGACAACATGGTGCTTGGCTTCGTCAATGTACGCGGTCTTGACAAGGCTTATGCCTATTCTACAGGAAGCGGCACCCAAGGCTCTTTCTACTACACATACGCTTACAAAGAAGTAAACTATTCTCCTTTGGTTGACTTAACCCCGGCCTCCGGTTCCAAGGTGCAACGCGGACAAGACATCGAGATGTGGCTGTGCGAAAGCGACAGCAAGTCAGTTTTTACAGGTGCCTGTTTCACCTATATACACAATGGTGACACCATCACCAAGGATGCGGCCATCAGGATTACAGCCGATGAATTCGACAAGGATGCGAAGATTGTCAATATCACGGTGCCACAGATAGATGCTGACTATGCAGGCGAAGTAACCCTCACTCTCACCGACTTGGAAACACCCGACGGAAATACACACGACAATGTGCTCACCGCAAAGTATGTCATTGACAACGCCTCGGGAATCAGCATCATTCGCACCATAAGCGATGCAGCATCCCGTATCTATGACATCAGCGGCAGGCAGATACCTTCAGCATCAAGCCGCCACAACAGCAACCTGATAATCATCAACGGCAAAAAAGCAATTTGCAAATAGGAAGAACCGAGATGGGTAAACAAATCTGATTGTCTGCCCATCTTTTCCCTCATCTTTTCCGCAGGTATCTGCGATGGGCAATGCAGGTATCTGCGATGGGCAATGCAGGTATCTGCGATGAGGGTTGAAGGCGGGACAGGGCGTGACAACGTGACAACATATAATATATAACTTTCGTGGAAAGGGAAATTAACGTACTATATAGTAAGCGAATTTCCCGTTATAGGGATTTCCTATATATACCGTTGTCACGTTGTCACGCGGAAACCTCAGAAAGGGATATGTGGATTCAGGCTTGCAGAACTATGGCCTGAATGGAGGCTTGCAACCGGCTTTTCGGACTGACCCCCTCTTTTCGGAACATCAGCACGACCTGAAGGGACAGGAAAACAGTCCCAACGAATACTCAAGCCCCCTCTTCAATCCCCGGCAGAAGACGACAAAATCAAATCCATCAGTTTGCACAACGATTCTGGAGAAGCCCAGGAGAAATCAGGTGCCGAAATAATATCCTTATATAGTCTTCTCTTGTTTTTAGGCACAATGCGATACAGCTTTCTGTCTTCCATCAGCACCTGCCGGTCCTGGAAGTCCATGAAATAATAGTCAATGAGAGGATAGTCTTTGTCTTCCGCCGCCGTGCGTTCCACTGTCCCTACGCTTACATACTCTGCCACAATCACGTCAGTTACAGAGCTGCTGGCAGTCACCAGTTCGTTGTATGTCTCAATGTCAATGACAGAGGCCTTGTACAAAGCACTGCCCTGTACACTGTCAACCACCGAAGCAAGCAATGTATCCACCCTGTAATAGGTAGCATCGGCAAACTGCACCTTACTGATAAGTGAAGGCTTCACCTTCTTGACCACTCCTCCACTTTTATACACCAAGGTAGCATTTTTCAGGAAGATATTGGCATTGCGTTCCTTGACCACCCGCCCGTCGGAAAGGTATATCGTGGCAGGAGAAAAGGCGGGATACAATGTGGTACGCCCCCTCACGCTGTGTACGGAAGAATCCTGTGCAGCAAGATACATCGGGAACAAAGCCATAAGAAGGAAAGACAAAACCTTCATCAATAGTGTATTCTTCATCAACTCTTTCATCTTGAACTATCTGACTTAATGTATTACGGTTAATGCAAAAGTAAAAAATAATCTTCAGATTAAGCGTGTATCATCTCACAATAAAGGGAAAAAATTTTTTTATTACCTTCATTTGTCCTATCTTTGCATAGGATAAACTGCATCTCGGCATAACAATCAGGCAAGCTTGGTGATTCTGCTCACGATTTGCATTATCTATGCATAAAAATGGGAAAACTACCACGGGA